>JAJFIE010000378.1 GCA_021775275.1 Rhodospirillales bacterium
CGCCCGTGGCCGCCATGACCAGATCGCGCACTTCGGCCTCGTAGATATCGGACACCTGCCTGTCATCGGAAAAATTGCTCACCGCCGTTGAGTGCCCTGCGAGCGTGAAGCCCTCACGGTCAAGGACAGGTTGTTCCGGTACCGAACGCGCATTCCCGATGTCCACGGCCACCAGTTCAAACTGGCCGATCATATAGAGGCCTGCGTCCGCGCCACCCTCGGACGCCACATAGACCGGGCGCGCATGGCGGTATTCGTCTTTGGGGACGAGGAAGTTCAATTCGGCGCGGATGGCATTGCGTTGGGTCATGAGTATCCACCTAAATTTCATATCCATAATATCCAGACAGTTGCAATGTCGCAATCCACACCACTGGCCAAGACAGGCTATTGTTGCGCCATAAACTCAGGCGTAATAAAGAAGGCGAAAGAGAGGCTGCATATGACGGCGGAAACGGACGTTATTATCATCGGGGCGGGTTCATCGGGCCTGTCGGCAGCCAAGGAACTGACGCGGCTTGGGCATACCATCACGGTGATCGAGGGGTCACACCGGATCGGCGGGCGCGCTTATTCGGAAGAAATCTCCCCCGGCGTCTGGTTCGATCTGGGGTGCAGCTACTTACACCAGGGCGAAATTAATCCCTTCGTCCCCATCGCCGACGAATTGGGTGTGGTGCTGGGCAAGGATCAGGCCGACCTGTTTGAAATCGACAAGATCACCCTGCGCAGGAACGGTTATCCATTGAATTCTGAGGAAATTGCTCGGCACAACCGTTACAAGGCGGGTTGCAATGCGACGATCATGGCCGCCGCCGAGCGGGGAGAGGATGTAGCCATCGCCAATCTGGTTGATCTGGAGAGCGAGTTTGCTATTCCCTATACGGGCGGGATGGCGTCACTCAACGCACAGGACATTGACCAGATTTCAACCATCGATTTCGCCAGTTCGGGAAACGGCTCCAATATTCCGGTACTGAACGGGTATGGCAATCTGATTGCTGCGTGGGGCGCTGATGTTCCAGTGTCGCTCAACACCCGTGTTGAGCGGATCGACTGGTCGGGTTCTGGCGTAATTGTGGAAACGCCAAACGGAACCATCAAGGGAAGCACCGTCCTGAGCACCGTTTCAAATGGCGTTCTTGCATCCGGCGACATTCTGTTTTCGCCAACATTGCCGGACTGGAAAACCCAGACCATCAACAATCTGCCAACAGGCACAATGAACAAGATATGCGTTCATTTTGATGCAGATGTCTTTGGTGAAGACGGTCGCGGGTTTTGCAATACCTGGAATGATGACGGCAACGCCGCAGGGATCGAAGCCAGTGTCATGGGCCTTAACACCGCAGTTGTCTTTATTGGCGGTCGTCATGCAATCTGGCTTGAGAAACAGGGTCAACAGGCCGGACATGGTTTTGCTGTTGACCGGATTGCCGACGTATTCGGCAGCGATATTCGAAAACATGTGACCCGGTCTATCGTAACAGCATGGACCTCGGAACCCTGGACCCGTGGCTCGTATTCCTCTGCACAGCCGGGGCACGGGCATCAACGCGTCGAACTGGCGCGGCCTATCGATGAACGCCTGTTCTTTGCCGGAGAAGCCACCATCGTCGGGCACCAGGCTACCTGTCACGGAGCCTATCTGTCCGGAATCCGCGCGGCGCAGGAAATCGCCACCACCCTCGCCTGACCATTTGTTACTTAAGATGCCATCAACTGCCGCAACACATAGTGCAAAATCCCGCCGTGGCGATAGTAGTCCACCTCGTCCAGGGTATCGATGCGGCACAGCACCTTTGTTTCGTGGGTCGAGCCATCCGCCCGGTGGATTCGGAGCGTCAGGTCCATGCGCGGGGCAAGGTTCCCGGCGATGCCTTCGATGTCGTAGACTTCCGTGCCATCCAGACCCAACGACTTCCGCGTCTCGCCGTCCTTGAACTGCAAGGGCATGACGCCCATGCCGACAAGATTGGAGCGATGGATGCGCTCGAAGCTTTCCACGATCACCGCCTTGACGCCGAGCAGCAGTGTGCCCTTGGCCGCCCAGTCGCGGGATGATCCGGTGCCATATTCCTTGCCACCGATGACCACCAGCGGCGTGCCCGCGTCAGCGTACTTCATGGCCGCATCATAAACCGGCATCTGCTCGCCGCCGGGCATGAATCTGGATACACCGCCCTCGATCCCCGGCACCATTTCATTGCGGATACGGATGTTGGCGAAGGTGCCGCGCATCATGACCTCGTGATTGCCGCGACGTGAACCATAGGAATTGAAGTCCTCGGGCCGGACCTGATAACCGAGCAGGTATTCCCCCGCCGGACTGTCTTTCTTGATGGCCCCCGCCGGGCTGATGTGATCGGTGGTCACCGAATCACCCAGGATCAGCAGTGGCCGCGCCCCGGTCATGTCTTCCGGCTCCGTCGGCTCGGCGCCCATGCCCTCGAAATAGGGCGGGTTCTTCACGTAGGTTGAGGTATCGTCCCACGCATAGGTGACGCCGCCGGTGGCCGCAATGGCCTGCCATTCTTCCGGTCCTTCGTAGACGTTGCCATAACGCGCCGCGAACATGTCCGCGCCGAGACAGTCCTGAACCGTGTCGGCGATTTCCTTGTTGGTGGGCCAAACGTCCCGCAAATAGACCGGCTCGCCATCGCTGCCCTTGCCCAACGGATCATTGAACAGGTCCCGCGTCATGCTGCCTGCCAGTGCATAAGCCACCACCAGCGGCGGCGAGGCCAGATAATTGGCGCGGACATGGGGGCTGATGCGGCCCTCGAAGTTGCGGTTGCCGGACAGCACCGCCGTCGCCACCAGATCGCCGCCCTCGATGGCTTTGGCGATGGGCGTGGCCAGCGGGCCGGAATTACCGATGCAGGTTGTGCAGCCGAAGCCAACGATCTGAAATCCCAGAGCATCCAGATGTTCCTGCAAACCGGCTTTCTCGAGATAATCCGCAACCACCTGCGAGCCCGGGGCGAGAGACGTCTTCACCCACGGCTTGGTCTGCAAGCCTTTGGCCGCAGCGTTTCTGGCCAACAGGCCAGCCGCCACCAGAACCGACGGGTTGGAGGTATTGGTGCACGACGTGATGGCGGCGATCACCACATCACCGTCGCGCAGGGCATGGTCGGAGCCTTCCACCGCATGCTCGCGGGGCGTATCCGTACCCGCCAGGTCTTTGAGCGCCTTGGGAAAGCTTGACGCTGCCGCCGACAGATCGATTCGATCCTGCGGACGCTTGGGGCCGGAAATGCTCGGCTCCACGGTGGAAATATCCAGCTCCAGCGTATCGGTGAAGACAGGGTCTTCCTCGCCCGCTTCGCGCCACAGGCCCTGTTCCCTGGCGTAGGCTTCCACCAGCGCAACGGTATCCGCGTCCCGCGCCGTGGCGTTCAGATAGTTCAGCGTTTCACCATCAATGGGGAAAAAGCCACACGTTGCGCCGTACTCCGGAGCCATATTGGCGATGGTCGCCCGGTCGGCGAGGCTCAGATTATCCAGTCCCGGTCCATAGAACTCGACAAACTTGCCGACCACACCCTTGGCGCGCAGCATTTCCACCACCACCAGCACAAGATCGGTGGCCGTGTTGCCTTCTTTCATGGCTCCGGTCAGCTTGAAGCCGATGACCTCGGGGATAATCATGGAGACCGGCTGACCCAGCATGGCGGCTTCAGCCTCGATGCCGCCGACGCCCCAGCCCAGCACGGCCAGACCATTGACCATGGTTGTGTGACTGTCGGTGCCGACCAGCGTATCGGGCATGGCGATGGTCTTGCCGCCTTCGTCCTGGGTCCACACGGTTTTCGCCAGATATTCCAGATTGACCTGATGGCAGATGCCGGTGCCCGGCGGCACCACGGTGAAATTATCGAACGCGCCCTGGCCCCATTTCAGGAACGTATAGCGCTCACCATTGCGCTCGAACTCGCGCTCGATATTGGCGCTCATGGCCGTCGCGCTGGCGCTCTCGTCGACCATGACCGAATGATCGATCACCAGATTGCAGGTCGACAGCGGATTGATCTTCTGCGGATCGCCGCCCACCTTGGTCATGGCGTCGCGCATGGCGGCCAGATCGACCACGGCGGGCACGCCGGTGAAATCCTGCATCAGCACCCGCGCCGGACGATAGGCGATTTCGTGGCTGGAGCGGCGCTCCTTGAGCCACGCGGCGCAGGCCTTCACGTCATCCACCATGACCGT
>JAJFIE010000379.1 GCA_021775275.1 Rhodospirillales bacterium
TCCTTCGAAGGCCTTCCGTCACTGGAAAGCCAGGATCAGCTTTCCGACTACGATGTGTTTTTTGAGGGGCAGTATGAGTGCTCAAAAGATAATGTTGAGAGGAATCTGGTAAATGCAGGAATTCCCCCGGGATCGATTGAATATGTGGAGGGCTATTATGGCGTTTCCCTGGTGCATGAAGATACTCTTGCGCTGGTACGGGAGTCCAAAGCGGCTATGATCCATGTGGATTGCGATCTTTACTCATCAGCCAAAGATGTCCTGACGTTCCTGTCAGGGCGGATTGTTGACGGCGCAATTCTGATGTTTGACGACTGGTTTTGCTACAGAGGACGGCCTGACCGGGGGGTGGCCCGAGCATTTCATGAATGGAAAAAAACTGTGCCAATAACCTTCACTGAATACTTCAGATACAGCTGGGCCGGTATTGCATTTATTTGCAGCATCGACGTTGATCCGGAAATTCTCGAGAACATTAACGATCATGTTTAACAACCTTCATAACGCATTTCCATTGTCTGAGGATATCTGTGTTTCGGTGCAATGCCCTTTCAAGAGTCGCCGAATTTCAATTCGCTGAAGTTAGCAGGATATGTAAAAACCATGGTTCTCAATATCCAAATGCCAAGTCTGAAACGGATATTGACAGGCGGCGTCGGTAATCGCCGCGAGATTGACGATGATTTTGTTTTTTGCATTATCGGCGGATGCCCGCGGAGTGGAACGACAGCGTTGCTTGATAGCCTGAATGCAAGTGACCGTGTCGGGTTAATGCCCGAGGTCAACTTCTTTAAATTGATTGATCATTTCGATGCTCTCTATTTTAAGGAGACGAAAACAAAATCGAAACTCTGGATCAGGAACATCAACGCGAACGAGCGGCCAAACGCGCGTGTTCTGCTGGATGACTTTCTTGAATACATCCCGTCTCTGGAACGAGAGCAGCGAGCATTCATTAAGTCTTTCTTTTCAATACATTTTTCAGAAAAAAAACTCTCAGTGATCGGGGAAAAACTGCCGATCTACTATACCCTGGATCACGCAGCACTGGAAAATCGCGTCGGCCCGATAAAATACATACATATAGTGAGACACCCACTGTATGTGCTGAACTCCTTCATGCACAGACGGAAGCTAACAGAGGATGGTAAGGACCTCTGGAAGTATCCAAACCCTGGTGATGCCATAATGATGTGGATAAATGCATGGAATTACATGGTGTCTAATCATTTGCAGAACCCGGAAAACTTCCTGCCGGTGAAATACGAAGGTTTTTTTGACTCCAGAGATCAATACGAGCAGATCGCGCACTATTTGGGCATAGATCACGCTGTATTGAGACCCTTTGTTGGCGAGCAGTACCCACCGCTCAATTCAATCGATGATCATGCACAGGGACTCTACGATAAACTACTCCCGGAATTTCACGGCTCCTGGGATCGTCCTCTGGAAACACTTATGAAAGAAATTGGGCCTATAACCCAGGAAGCGGTCAATCAAAGGCTTGAGCTATGACATGTATTAACAAATGGAATTCGCTCCTCGCAGAGAGATTTGAATGGATCGATGTGGCGGCCGTTCATCCTTTCGCCGGGCAAGTCCAATCCAGCGCCAATCCACCCGGATATTCCGATGCTGAAGTGGAGGCCTTGAATTCTTTGACAGAAAACTTGAGCCATGCCGTCGCAACTGAGATTCATAAGCTAGAGTTTGAAAACGTCCATTACGAAACGTATGTCACAGATACACCGATTGCCAATTTCATTCGCGAACTTGTTGGCGGGATCGAGAAAATAACCGGCGATGCAAAATTTACAAAACGTCTAAATGCAGAGATCGAGCGTGAATTCATCGTGCGGGCATTGGCCGGGCCACGGGCGCAAATGATGCTTGATACGGAAGCCTATATGGATTTCCTGAGAAATGGCGTGATTCCTCTGCGGTTTTCAAGGAAGGATAATAAAGAACTGAAAGACCTGTTGTCCGATGACATCAATGAAGTCAGAACATCAAACGGCGATTGGCAAGGGGTTGGCACCTATGATCGTGAAAAGCGTTTCACCCCGGATAACAATGCCGCTGTTCATACCCTGATTAACCGGATTTACCGAGACGCCGGGGCCTACGAGATTGCTACCGCTTACATGGGATGTGAATTGGTGTTGGCGGGGATAACCTTGCAGGTATGCCGTTCCACGGACCGGCACTGGAAGATGACCTGTAACGATCAGCCTACAAAGCAACTGGAGATCCTGCATTTTGACCCGAAGCAGGGCATGATCAAAAGCATACATTATTTGAATGATGTTACGTTGGGTGATGGCCCTTTCAAATATATTCCTACCAGTCACAGGTGGCAGGATGATCCTCTACGCCGGATGGCTGCAAAAACGAATGGCGTGACCAATTATTTGAACAATGAGGCGGAGCGGGCCAGATTCCTGCGCCTGCCGAAAGCTCTACAGAATTGCGCCATCATCGGCAGCGTGCTGCCCGACGGTTCGTCATTGGCTGACAGGCTATTGGCGCGTGAGCACCCCTACACGACTGAAGAAGCGGACGCAGTTCTGTTTGATCCCGGTGGCTTGCATCGTGGCGGTATAGTTGACGGTGATGGCGAAAGAGTGAACCTGCAAATTATGTTCAGGGCCGCGATTAACGGTCAACCTTTTTGAATTATTTGGGTGACGTGAAATGAATTTGGAAGAGTTTTTGGATAAGCAGTATGAATTACAGATGCTGACTTACCAAACCATGAAGCGTATGGAAAAACAATCGGCGGCTACGCATTCCATTCAGGTCTCGACATATGTCAAATCTATTCTGGAAGACGGAAAATATACTGATTCCCGCCGCCTACAACCATTTGGTTTCAAGGGGCAATCACAATTCGATGAAGATGGTATCCTGCAGGAAATTTTTCAGAGGATTGGTACAACGAGTAGAAAACTGATGGAGATCGGTGCGGGCGAGGGATTAGAGAACAACTCCGTTTATCTCTTGCAGCAAGGGTGGACCTGCTATTGGGTCGAGGCACAGGAAAACCGATGCCAGTTTATCCGTGATAAATTCTCCGCAGCCATTCGTAACGGGACATTGATGGTAATTAGTGGTCTTGTTGAACCCTCCAATGTAAACGGGCTGGTCGCAACGGATGGCAGCGATGAATTCGATTTGTGGACTCTCGATGTAGACGGCAATGATTACTGGATTTTCAAGGCGTTTGATCCTTCCGTGCTTAAGCCGCGTGTCATCATGCTGGAGTATAACGCCAAATTCCGGCCGCCCATGGAGTGGGCCAAGGCTTTTGATATGAACCACCAGTTTGACAAGTCTGATTACATGGGGGCCTCTCTCGAATCACTGACCAGACTCGCTACGGAAAAAGGCTATTGCCTTGTTGGCTGCGGTCTGTCGGGGGCAAACGCCTATTTCGTACGTTCAGACTTGGCAATGCCCGAATTGTTTTGTGATCCTTTTACGGCTGAGAATCACTATGAACCCGGACGGTACTGGCTCACGAGAGGGTTCTATTCAGGTATGCCGCAGAACAGCTTTGGACCGGCCCTTAACGAGTCGAACATGGACATATTCGGTTAGTTCGAAGTGGGTTGGCATGACGGCCAAAATCGAAAATTCAGAAATAAGATAGAGAAATTTGATCGTCATGGAACGCATTCATCCCACCAGTTTTGATGAGGTCAGAGTAGATCATTTAATGCGATACCAGTTAGCACGGGAATTGCTTGTCGAACTGAAGACAACGTCCCGTGTGCTTGATGCTGGGTGTGGTATTGGGTATGGCGCTGCGTTTTTATCAGATGTCGTTGACGATGTTGTCGCCATTGATATGTCAGTGGAAGCGGAGGAGTGGCACTATCAATATTTTACCCGACCGAATGTTGAGTATATCCGTGGTAATGTGACGTCATTTCCCTATGAAGGGAGGTTTGATGCGGTGGTCTGTTTTGAGTTTCTGGAGCATGTCCACGAGGCGGTTGATGCCGTCAGAAAATTTGGTAAACACAGCGATCTGCTAATTTGTTCCACGCCAAACGAGCTGGTGCGTCCGCATAAAATGCCGCCCATCAATGAATTCCATGTCCGTCACTATACACCGGACGAGTTTAGCGAACTGCTGGCTGAAGGTGGATTTCAGGTGCGCCAATGGTTCAATCAAGGGAACATATCCAATCCCGATCTGCGACCCGGCACCGATGGCAAGTTCATCATTGCGGTTGCGTCCAAGTAGCCAGAAGATTTGATTGCGTGGCAACAATTGTGCGAAAGGACATCAATTTTGTATATTCGACGAAACATAGATCAAACCGCAAAGGCTTCTGTTAAATGATTCGTATTTTTATCGGTTATGATCCGCGAGAAGCAGTCGCCTTTCATACTCTTTGCCATAGTATCCATCGGCGGGCTTCTCAACCGGTTACCATTATTCCGTTAGCTCTCAACCAACTGAAGAAGCAGATGTGGCGTGAGCGGTCACCCATGCAGTCCACGGACTTCTCCTTTTCACGGTTTTTGACGCCCTTTCTTTGTGATTTTGAGGGGTGGGCCATTTTCATGGATTGCGACATGCTAGTGCTTGATGACATTGCCACGCTGTGGGGATTGCAGGATGAAAAATATGCCATTATGTGCGTAAAGCATAACCATGTCCCGGTCGAGGATCGCAAGTTCCTGGGCGCTGTGCAGACGACTTATGAGAAGAAGAATTGGTCGAGTGTGATGCTGTTCAATTGCGCCAAGTGTCAGGCTTTGGATACTGATTACGTCAATACGGCAAGTGGTTTGGAGCTACATCGCTTCAAATGGCTTGAGTCAGACGATCTTATTGGTGAAATTCCACACCGTTGGAACCATCTTGTCGACTACGACCCGCCGGCCCCTGTTTCGGAAATTTCGAATTTGCATTATACGATCGGGGGGCCATATTTTGATGAATATCAAAATTGCGGTTACGCCGATGAATGGAATGCCGAAAAAGAGGATATGCTGTTTGCCGGTTAAAGGGTTGGTAGTGGCCTCCACCTAACCAATCACAATTTATCTTGAGTATTGAGCGATGCAGTTTCTGCAGACCCATAAATTATCAGGGCAGGAGTGGGTATGAAAGTTACATGGATTGCGTCTTTTCCAAAGTCGGGCAGTACGTGGTTACGCTTCATTGTGGCGCAATTGCTTTTTGGTGAAGGCGGTGAGATGCCCAATGTCCGGGATGCTGTCCCGGATATCCATGATTACCGTGAAACACCTCGATATGACAGGAAAGGCGTGTTTCCGATGAAGACACATTTGCCTTTCCACAACCTTCCACCCAGACTGCACACCCAGTCAGCTGTATATATCGTGCGGAATCCACTCGATATGGTTGATTCGGCGCTTGCTTATCTGGACCCGCCCGATGGGGAAGATCGTAAATATGTTATTGATAGCTTCTGCAATGATGGTGCTGTTGAGCCCTGGACCACACTATTGCACTACGGTTCCTGGGAGGAAAATGTAGAAAGCTGGTTCAGCGGAGAACATCTGACTTTCCCCCATTTGTTCGTACGCTATGAGGATATGCTGGAAAATCCACATGAAGGCGTGAAGCAGATTGCGGGTTTCTACAATCTGGAGGTCAGTGATGTACGCCTCAATGAAATCGTTGAAGCAACATCTTTTAGCTCTATGAAAAAAGCCGAGGAAGAAGAACTCGCAACGGGTGCCGGGGGGTTTTTCACGGACGAGCAGAATTTTGGAAAAGAAGCGTTTCGGTTTATGCGATCGGGCAAGGCAGGGGGATATACGAAAAACCTCCATGAAGATGAGGTCGTACGTCTGCTTGATCGTTTCCGACCCGCCATGA
>JAJFIE010000380.1 GCA_021775275.1 Rhodospirillales bacterium
AGTGGTTGAAGTTGCCGGTTCATTTCAAGGATTGCATAGTCCTGAGCGGCCCATGCATCACCCGTGCTGGCGCGGTATTGTTCATACGAATTCATGAGGGTACCTTGCGGGAATCCCATGGTGCTTTCCATGCCCTGAATCATTCGGCGGGGCAATTCGTTCATGAAATATTCCCTTGTGACCTCACCGTTCATCACCGCAGTGCGAGTCTGATCGGCCCAGTCAAACACGCCAATGGTGAAAAGCAGGTTCCACATCATCTGTAACCCGGCTTCGGTGTCTCCGAGACTTGTATAATACTGTAGGTCTTCGAGTACATTGGCGATGTTGGAATATCCGCCTCGGCGGAAAATCAGCGAATTGACGTCATACTTGGTTACGTGCTCCCAGGAGTCGCCGGTATAGGCGTCCAGTGTGACACGCACTTCGCTTTCGGAGCCAAAGCCGTTACGGTTCAACATCACCTCGGCGCCCGCGCCGGCAAACCGGATGGTGCGCAACAGGGTTTGCGTCCCGTAAGGTTGTTGGGCGATACCATCGGGTGTCGTCACCATGTGGATTACGTCGCCGACCTGAAGCCCCGCCCATTCGGCGGCCGTTCCCGGGAAAACGCGAATGATCTCTACCGAGCCCAGTTCCTTCAGGCGGGTTTCAACGCCTAACGATCCAGCGGCATTGCCATGGCGGTAAGCCTGAACCCCAAACAGGGGCAGGAACAGGCGACCCTTCTCGGTTATCTTGCCTGCGTCATCGAGTAATTGGCCGCTGCCGACCAGATCGGCCATGTCCTGCACGTTGTCCATACGCTGGAAAAAATTGTCGACCTTACGTTCAAACTCAGGTGTCCAGTCCAGTGAAATTTGCGGCCCCGGATGTTCCAGAAATACAGCCAGATGCTGCAAATATGGGATGCGTGGTCCTGCGTATTCGGGATCAAATCGACCGGCGATCGTCAATTCCCCGGAAGAAGCATCAAAGCTTACGGTCTCAAGGGTATTAAAAGTGATGTCCTGTTCCGCACCGTAGTATCCGCTGGCCATAGCTCTCGGCGCATTAGAGACGGTACCGGCCACTGATTGCTGGCTCGTGTCATGTTGTGTGGAAGCCGTATTGGCAATCTCGTTCAGATCACCACTATAGCGCCGGATTACAACGTCGATCTGTCCCGCGTTGTCCCAAAGGAATCCGTCTGGATCGTTGTTGCGCAGAAACAAGCTGCCGTCACGGTCGGCAATAAAACCTTCCGTGCCACCGATCAGGAACACTTGGCCATTCGCACCGATTTTACCAACCAAGGCCCCAATCCGGGCTTCGGGCAATGGAAAGCTTTGGGCAAATATGGCTTTCATACAAAGAAGAGTCTCGATCTCCAGTCCGGCGCTGCTGGTTGGGCCACAGAACGAGGACATGCTCCAGACGCCAGTGTCACTGACCTGATAAACCTCGCCTTTTCGGATCTGGATACTGGTATCTCGCCAAGCGGCATTGCCATAAATTGTCAATGTGCGTGACTGGCCAAGATCAAGAGCACTTAGCGCCAAAGGCTCATACTGATACGCAGGTACGCAGGCGGACAGAGCTACAATCAGGCCAAGGATAGTTAATCCAAACAAAGGAAAGCGTCGCATATCGATTGTTGCCTTTGACGGCGCGGGCTCTGCGTCTATTATCCTAACACAATCAATGAAAAATTTATAGGACTGCCCTGTAGCGAATTGAACGTACTGGCAACTCTCATGATACCAACATGGGACCAGTTTTTGAATGATCGGGAAGTTTGATTTTGTTCAGATAATGTCTATTTCGGGTCATCAACGGCCATTTTGGCACATTAATGTCGAACCAGGGACCGTCCATCCCATCAGGTCAGAACGTATGAACGTGTCCTGTTTCGCGGGCTCATCACGAAAAGTCGTTAAAATTAGTCGCTCTGATTATTCAGCACGGACAAATACGATAAAATCGCTTCAATCTCGGGATCGGAGAGATGAAAATTCGGCATGAGGGTTTTCCATCTGATAGACCGGGGATTCTGTAACCACAGTCGTATTGAGACCGAATCCAGGCGGTCCATAACATTGTTCAGATCAGGCGCTCTTAGTCGATTCCCGTCTTCACCGACCAAGTGGCATTCACGACATTCGTATTTTACGATGATGGATTTACCTGCGGCAACCGGGTCGGTGAGGTCAACAGGCTTTATGGAATTAAGCCACCAACGCGGCGGGAACTGCCACAACCACACACCAATAATAACGGCTGTTACAGCCAGTGCCAGAATGCTCTTTGATCGACGCATGGAGATTTACAATATCCTACGTATGGGTGACTGGCCCTCCCCTATTTAGACAAACATCCTCCTTCAGGCGCAAGATTTATTTGGGCATCATAAATGTCACCTAAGGGTCATCAATAGCCATCAAAGGTGATTCCAGAGTTCTTCTGCTCATGCCCCAAAAGTGACCTCATCGAGTTCGGTTTGGGCGCGCGATAAAATTCCAAAACGAAATTCAGCGAGGTTGCGCCATGAGGTTGGCAAGGCTCTCTCGTTGAACGCCATCCCCATCGAAATTTTCCGGCGCCAGCCATGCTTCAAAGGCCGCTTTCACACGGGGCCATTCGGAATCGATGATGGAAAACCATGCTGTATCGCGGTTCCTGCCTTTATAGACAGTGGCCTGGCGGAAGATGCCCTCGAAGGTCAATCCATAACGAACAGCGGCTTTTTTTGAGCGCTCGTTCAGGTTGTCGCATTTCCATTCATAGCGCCGGTAGCCCAGATCATCGAACACCCGTTTCATCATCAGGTACATGGCTTCCGTCGCTGCCGGTGTGCGTTGCAACGGCGGTGCATAATTGATGTGGCCGACCTCTATGACGCCGGGCTCCGGATCAATCCGCAGATAACTGGCGACGCCGACGGCGCGACCTGACGCCGCACCAATAATGGCATGAAACAGGGGATCATCGCCAAGGCAGTTTTGCTCAATCCACTCCCGATAATCGGCAAGTTCCCGAAAAGGCCCATACCCCAGATACGTCCAGATACGGTCCTCCGTATCCTCAAGGTTAGCCGCGTGAAGATCCACCGCGTGGCGGTCAGGATCGAGAGGCTCGACGCGACAGTACCGGCCCGTCATGGCCGTTCGCGGCGGGCGGGGAACCGCATTCCATTCCGGGACGGCAAACCCGATGGGCAGGCCGAGATTATTGATGTCATCCGTCATGGGATTCTTCCACATCATACACTTCAATGAGGGTGGGGACGTCCCGGCCGTGAGCCGATTTTAGGGCCTCCGTCAAATCTTGCGGCGTTTCGACGCGCACCGCTTCACTGCCAAACCCATTGGCGATCATCAAAAAATCCGGGGTGAATTCGATACTACCCAGCGGATCAATCTGATCCTTGATCATATAGTCGCTGATCGTCTTATAACCTTTATTGTTCCATAACAGAATGGCGATACCCGCCCTGGCCTCGACGGCGGACGCCAATTCACCGATGGTGAACAGGATACCGCCATCACCGGTAACGCAGATGACCGGGCGGTCCGGCGCGGCGATTTTTGCGCCGATGGCTGCCGGCAAT
>JAJFIE010000039.1 GCA_021775275.1 Rhodospirillales bacterium
GATGCAACCATGGCCGGTGCAATCCGGGAGCCTTCTTCGTTGGTCCACACGGCAGCTTCGATGGGGCGCTCGGTCTCATAACCCAGGTCGTTCAAGGTGCGGATGACTTCAAGACCCGACAAGACGCCATAGACGCCATCAAACCGGCCACCGGTCGGTTGCGTGTCCAGATGGCTGCCGGTCATGACCGGGGGCAGATCATTATTGCGGCCCGGGCGACGGGCGAAAATATTCCCCATCTTGTCGACCCGGATAGAACACCCTGCGTCTTCGCACCATTTCACGAACAGATCGCGGCTTTCACGGTCCAGGTCCGTCAACGCCAGACGGCAGCAGCCGCCCTTCTCGGTGGCGCCGATTTTTGCCATTTCCATCAGGCTGTCCCAAAGACGTTGCCCGTCAATTCGTAGGTTTCTGTTTTCCGGCATGCGAGCCTCCCGTGAAAGTCCTGCTGTTTGGTTATGGTTTGCAGAGCGAATTTAAAACTGTTTACTCACGTCGAGTATAACATTAAAATTGACCGTATGGTCAAGAAATACAAATACCTCTGTAATTGGAACTGTGACCAAATGGATTAGCGGCAATACAACTGAGCAATGATGTCATGAATGTTATTCAAAAGAAATCCAGGCCCCGGGTAAAAAACGAGGAAGCAATCCTCAACGCGGCGGAAGAGGTTTTTTCCGAGTTGGGTTTTGCCGGTGCGACAACTAGCCTGATTGCCAAGCGCGCAGGTATTCCCAAAGCCAATCTGCATTACTACTTTCCGACAAAGGAAACGCTGTATCAGGCAATTCTCGGCAAGATTTTATCGATTTGGCTGCATGCGGCCGAGACCTTTGACGACTGTGATGATCCTGCCGACGCTTTGGGGCGTTATATCCGTGCGAAGATGGAAATTTCGCGAAGCCATCCTCTCGGCTCAAAAATCTGGGCGCAGGAGATTATGCACGGCGCGCCACATATACAGGGGTCTCTGGAAACCACACTCAGGGACTGGACCGAATCGCGCGTCAAGATCATCCAGCGCTGGGTCGCTGAGAAGAAAATAGATGCTATCGATCCCCACTATCTGCTCTATATGATCTGGGCAACGACACAACACTATGCGGACTTCGAACATCAGATTGGTGTTTTGAACGAAGGTCGGGCGTTGTCGGATGAAAAATATGAAGACGCCATGGAGACCGTAACACGAATTATCGTGCAGGGAATTGGCGTCTCGGGTGGGTGAGCGCGGAGTATTCGGAATTTATATACTTGACCAATTGGTCAATATTTGATTTTGTAGAATTCAAGAGGAGTGGGTTTACTAAAGCATTCGAAGAATTACGAAAAACAAGTCGCAAAACAAGCGATCAATAAATGCAAACAGAGAGGTTCACATCATGAAAAAACTAATGATAAACAAACGGCGATTCCTGGCATATTCGCTCGCAGTTCCGGCTGCGGCGCTGGTCGGTTTAAGTGGCGGCATCGCGCAGGCTGCCAAGATCAAGGTTGCGGGTATCTACACCCAGCCGATCCAGCAGAAATGGGACGCCCGGTTACATCAGGCCCTGAACAAGGCGGCCAGCGCCGGTGACATCGATTATGTGTTTTCCGAAAAAGTCGCCAATACGGATTATGTCCGGGTGTTGCGCGAGTATGCGGAAAGTGGCGTTAACCTGATCGTTGGGGAAGCCTTTGGCATCAGCAAAGAAGCCCGTCAGGTTGCCGACGATTATCCAAACATCGCTTTTTTGATGGGTGACCCGTTCAAGCCACATGGCTCCAATTTTTCCGTCTTCGACAATTACATTCACGAGCCCTGCTACCTGATGGGCATGATTGCCGGCACTATGACCAAGTCCAACAAGATCGGCATGGTGGGCGGCTATCCGATTGGCGAAGTCAACCGGTTGTTCAATGCCTTTATGGCTGGCGCCCGGTCAACGAACCCGGATGTGGAATTCAAAGTGAACTTCATTGGTTCCTGGTATGATCCCCCCAAGGCCAAGGAAGCTGCTTTCGCCCAACTGGAATCGGGGGTTGATATTCTCTATGCCGAGCGTGCCGGTGTTGTTGACGCTGCCCGTGAAAAAGGCATCGTCGCCTTCGGTAACGTCAATGACATGA
Organism: Rhodospirillales bacterium; assembly: GCA_021775275.1. Taxonomy (GTDB): domain Bacteria; phylum Pseudomonadota; class Alphaproteobacteria; order Rhodospirillales; family Casp-alpha2; genus JAJFIE01. The sequence goes on from JAJFIE010000039.1 coordinate 2,119, forward strand.
ACAAAGAGGAAAACGGCAAAGATGTGGTTGTAACCTCTGCTCTGTGGCACATGGACTCCGCCATTAACAATGCCATTGCCGAAGTCAAGAGCGGCTCATTCAAGGCGGCTGACTATAAAGAATGGACCATGATGGCAAAAGGTGGAGCCTCGCTTGCACCATACTATGAATTCGACAGTAAAATCTCTGCTGATGTGAAAGCAAAAGTCGCCAAGTTGCAGGCAGACATCATATCCGGCAAGTTTACGGTCGAAATCAATGATGAGGAGCCCAAGTCGACCTTCTAATCGCACGAATTTTCTGTGCTCCTATGGCGGTGGAGGGGATACCCTCTCGGGTTTCTCCTCCATTCCGCCTTGCTATTAGAGAGGCCTGGTCGATGATGGTCCTGCACATCAAGGGCGTTACAAAGAGCTTCGGTTCGTTGGTCGCGAACGATAATATCTCCCTCACATTGAACGAGGGCGAGGTTCTAGCTCTGCTCGGCGAAAATGGCGCCGGTAAAACCACACTACTGAATATTCTTTTCGGGCATTATGTGGCCGACGAGGGTGAGATTGATGTATTCGGAACGCAGTTGTCACCGGGCGCGACCGATGCCGCCATTGATGCCGGTGTCGGTATGGTGCATCAGCATTTCACCCTCGCAGATAATCTCAGTGTGCTGGAAAACATCGTTCTGGGCACGGAGCCCCTGACATCGTGGAAACTGGACACGGCACAAGCCAAAGCCAAACTGACAGCCCTGGCCAACGAATTCGGTATGCATATCGAGCCGGACAAACTGGTTGCCGATATCTCCGTCGGCGAGCGCCAACGCGTGGAGATCATGAAGGCGCTCTACCGGGGCGCCAGAATTCTTATTCTTGACGAGCCGACAGCGGTGCTGACACCGCAGGAGGTGGATAATCTTTTCATAACTCTCCGCGCCATGGTCGCAAAGGGCCTGTCGATTATTTTCATCTCGCACAAACTCCATGAAATTCTGGCCATTAGCGACCGGGTAAATGTCTTGCGCCGGGGCTGCATGGTTGGCGAGATCGCCACGAAGGACGCCGATCGTGACAGCCTTGCCGAAATGATGGTCGGACGCGAAGTCTCGCGGCCCGAGGTCGAACATATGGAAGCGGGCGCACCTGTTATTGAACTCGGTAATGTTATTGTGGCCGGTGGGCGCGGGCACAAACCATTGCTGAATGGCGTATCCATCACGATCCACAAGCATGAAATTGTCGGTCTTGCCGGTGTCGCCGGAAATGGCCAATCGGCCCTTGGTGATTTACTCAGCGGGTTGCGGACGCCGTCCTCCGGGACGGTATGCATTGCTGGCGATACCGTTGTGGATTATTCCCCGCGTGCATTCATCACCAAGGGGATCGGGCGGATACCTGAAGACCGCCACGCAAGAGGCGTGGTCGGGGATATGACCGTTTGGGAAAACATGATCAGTGAAAATCTGCGGGAGAAACCGCTCTGGCGTTTTGGCCGCCTGATCGATTTTGACGCCTGTCGTGAATTTTCCCGTAATCTGATTGAGCAGTTTGATGTGCGCTGCAAGACCATGGAAATGCCGGCGAAGCAACTGTCGGGCGGTAACATGCAGAAGCTTATTCTGGCGCGGACGCTACAGAATGAACCCCGATTCATCCTCGCGAACCAGCCGGTTCGCGGTCTCGATGAAGGGGCTATTGCTGCCGTACACGAACGCTTGCTGGCCGCAAAACGTGCTGGTGCCGGCGTGTTGCTGGTATCGGAAGACCTGGATGAACTTTTTGCCCTGGCTGACAAGATCGTTGTGATTTACCACGGAAATGTCAGTCCGCCGCTGTCGGTGGGTGATGTGACAGTCCAGGATATCGGGATCATGATGGCGGGTGATTTGAGTCATGGCGAAAAATTTGATCGGGCAGGTGCGGCATGAGGCTGGAACCCCGTGAATCCGTCTCGTTCTGGTTGGTGCTGTTTGCTCCCATTGGGGCAATCGGCGTCGCGCTGGTGTTGACATCCGGTCTGATTTTATGGACCGGTGAATCAATCATTGAGGCTTATGTCTCATTGCTCAAAGGTGCTTTTGGCTCCCGTTTTGCCCTGGCCGAAACACTGACTCGGGCGACCCCGCTGATGTTGACCGGCCTTGCCGCTGCTGTGGCCTTCCGTGCTCGGTTCTGGAATATTGGCGCCGAGGGTCAGCTGTATTGTGGTGCACTTGCGGCAACGTATCTGGGCACCGGTCTGGTGACGCTTCACCCGGCGATCATGGTTCCGCTGTTGTTTATTGGTGGCGCGCTGGCGGGTGGGATGGCCCTGCTGTTACCGGTTTACCTGAAAAGCAAACTCAGTGTGGATGAAGTCGTCACGACCTTGCTGCTGAACTTTGTCATTCTGCTGTTTGTGAATTATCTGCTGGAAGGACCTTGGCGGGACCCCATGTCCATGGGCTGGCCGCAGGCTGCGTCGATCATTGATGAGGGGGTTTTGCCCCGGATTATGGAAAAAAGCCGACTGCATCTGGGCTTTATCATCGGCATCATCTCGGCCGTGCTGGTCTGGGTTGTCATGCGGTTTACGGTGTGGGGGTACGAAATCCGGGCTGTTGGGCATAATCCGTCTGCGGCCACCTTCGCCGGGATCAGTGTCAATCTGACAGTCCTGCGCGTTGCCCTGATCAGTGGTGGTCTGGCAGGGTTTGCCGGTGTGACGGAAGTCGCAGGGTTGAAAGGTTATCTGACACTGGATCTGTCGCCGGGGTTTGGCTACGCCGGGATCGCCGTCGCCATGCTGGCTAATCTTCACCCGCTGGGGGTCATTGCATCGGCCATTTTCCTGGCCGGCATCTATGTGGGTGCGGATTCCATGAGCCGGGCCGTGAATATTCCAAACTACATTGCCGATGTCATGGTTGCGGTCTCCGTGCTTGCGGTGCTGGTCAGTCTCATGCTGTCCCAGTACCGCGTGCGGTTCCGTTAGGGGGGCGCAGTGTCTGATTTGCTGGAAATATTCCTTACGGCCGGGTTTTGGGCGGCGACAATCAGAATTGCCTGTCCGCTGATCCTCGGCACCATTGGCGAGTTGATTTGCGAACGGGCAGGGGTGCTCAATCTGGGTATCGAAGGCATCATGACCATCGGCGCTATGTCCGGCTGGATGTGGGTGTATCAGGGCGGCGATTTGTGGACGGGCTTGATGTTTGCCGCGTTCATTGGGGCACTGTTCGGTATCTTGCACAGCATGTTTACGGTTCATCTCGGGCTGTCTCAGCATGTGTCGGGCATCGGTATCACCATGCTGGCATCCTCCCTCAGCTTCTTCGTTTTTCGCATGATGCTGCCATCCAGCACGACGCCGCCAAAAATCGTTCCGTTCAAGCCCATAAATATTCCTGGCCTGTCCGATATGCCGTTTTTGGGCGAAGCGATATTCTCGCACACGCCCATGACCTATTTCAGTTTCGCGGTCGTGCCGGTGGTGATCTACGTGCTTTACCGTACGCCGGTCGGTCTTGCCGTTCGTATGTCGGGCGAAAATCCCATGGCCGTTGAGGCCCAGGGAATTAACGTGCTGACCATCCGCACAGCCGCCGTCGCCACAGGGAGCGCCTTTATGGCAGTTGGCGGCGCGTACCTTACCATGTCGGCGTTCGATGCTTTCTATTTCGGTATGATCAACGGTCGTGGCTGGATTTGCGTAGCGCTGGTGATCTTTGCTTCTTGGCGCCCTGGAAAGGCCTTGCTGGGCGCGCTTCTGTTTGCGGGCCTTGATGCCATGCAGGTTCGTGCGCAACAATTCGCCGGAGGATTCATTCCCTACCAGTTTTTCCTGATGCTGCCCTATGTGTTAAGCATCGCGGCAATGATCGTCATGGCCCGCCGGGCCCGATACCCCAAAGCGCTGTTGATTCCATTCCGCCGTGGCGAACGGATTTAACTGAAAAGAGAATTCAGATGTTTGATTTGATTGTCCGTAATGCGCGCACCCCCCGAGATCAGCATCTGACTGACCTGGCTGTTCTTGACGGTAAAATCGCCGA
>JAJFIE010000381.1 GCA_021775275.1 Rhodospirillales bacterium
CGGCCAAGGCGGAAAACGTTGTCGACAGGGTATCGGTGTTCAGGGACATCTGTATGGGTTCTCCAGAACGAATTTTATATTTAACGATATTCTTAATTAATGAACTCGTTAAATAAAGAAATTCAAAACGAATGTCAACAATGTTTATGCGAGACATTCGCTGACTTCTAGATGCGCCTCATCAGGATGTTACACGGCGGCGGCGTCAAATCCGCTCAGCACGTTCACCGCGTTGACGCCGATTTCCTCCACGGCATACCCGCCTTCCATGACGAATACGGTCGGCAAACCCATTTCGGCAATCCGTTTGCCGTAGGTCACGTAATCAGGGCTGTCGAGTTTGAAGAACGAAATGGGGTCGTCCTTGTAGGTATCCACACCGAGAGAGACGACGAGCGCTTCTGCTCCGAATTCGGTAATCTTGCGGCAGCCGTCTTCGAACGCTGCAAACCATTCCTCGAACCCCGCACCCGGTGGCAGGGGATAGTTGGCGTTGCAACCCGCCCCCTCCCCCACGCCGGTTTCATCGGCCCATCCGAGGAAGTGCGGGAAGGCGTCATTGGGATCACCATGGACCGACGCAAAGAACACATCGCCCCGTTCATAGAAAATACTTTGCGTGCCGTTACCGTGGTGAAAATCCGGGTCCAGCACCGCGACCTTCGATGCACCCTGATCGATAAATGCCTGAGCGGTTATCGCGGCATTGTTCAGAAAACAGTATCCGCCGTACATATCCGCTGCCGCGTGGTGTCCCGGCGGACGGCACAGCCCGAAGGCCGCCCGTGCGCCATCGGCGACCGCTTTCTGTGCCGTCAAGGCGACCTGTGCGCTGGTATAGGCGGCTTTCCACGTTCCGGCGTTGATGGACGTTTCGGCTGAAAGCGCATAGTAGCCGGCCTTTCCTTCGGGAAAATCAGGCATGCGCGTTGCGTTTAATCGCCGTGACGGCCAGATGGTTGGGATGACCTCACCCTCGTAACCCTCAATGGTGCGCCACTCATCCCACACAGTCTGCAAAAACGTCAGGAAAGCTGCATCATGAATTCGCTCGATGGGACCCATGCCGAAATCATCCGGCCCGACGATATCCCCCAGATTTTCCGATTTGACCCGGTTCAGCACCATATCGACCCGGCGCGGCATTTCGTGTGGCGGCACCATGATGCCGCCGTACAACTCGTACTTGCTGTCGTGTTGTTGGTGATCTTCGCTGTGAACAGTCAGCATTGGGTTCTCCCTGCAATTAATTATTTCTTTTTGATCTTCGGGCGATGCTTTTTGTCATGCAGCCACGGCGTTGCCCGCTCGTAAGCCGCCGCAGCGCGGAACACGCTGGCATCCGCATAGGTGCGCCCGACAATCTGGATGCCGGTGGGAACGCCCGTCTTGCCAAAGCCCGACGGCACCGCCAGAACCGGACACCGGCTCAACATGTTGAACGGATAGGTCATGCACCAACCCAAACCATCAGGGATATCCTTTCCCGCGTCCCGGTAGGTTCCATAATCCAGCTTGTCATTTGCCTGCACGGCGGGTTTCGCCAGTGTCGGACAGACAAAGACATCATAGTTCTGCATCATGGCGCCGAAGTAATTATACATCTCGCACGCGGTTTGCAGGGAAGCGACAAAGTCTGTGGCTTTGGATTTTACCCCTTGTTCGATAAAGGCGCGGGCATAGTCTGTCAGCAACTCCCGCTGCCCCTTTTTCAGGTAATGCGCACAACTGGCCCCGAACAGGTGCGACAGATAGTCCCAGGCCGCCTTGCCGCTTTCCATGCTCCAGGGAACCTGAACCTCTTCCACCCTGCAACCAAGGCGCCGGAATACATCAAGCGCCTGCAACGTATTTGCCCGCACATCCTTGTCCACCTTGAAATATCCCAGATCGAGGGAATAGGCGATCCTGGCTCCGCGCATGGCCTTGTGTTTGTCAGGGATCCGGATTTTCGGTTTGAGCGACGCAATATCGGAGGGATGCGGTCCGGCGATGACGTTCTGCATCAGTGCGGCATCCGCGACGGTGCGCGCCAGCGGCCCTTCGTGACAATAGAAGTCCAGATTGAACAGGTTCATCTCCGGCACCCGGCCATAAGGCGGCTTGAACCCGACCACACCACAGCATGATGCCGGAATTCTGATGGAGCCACCAATATCGGAACCGGTCGCCAGTGTGGTGGTGCCCGCCGCCAGCGATGCGGCCGAGCCACCGGACGAGCCGCCCGGCGTATAGGTTGGGTTCCACGGATTTCGCGTTACGCCATGAATGCGGGTATGCGTGACCGCCGCGCAGGAAAACTCCGGCGTCGCCGTCCGCGCATGACAGATTGCGCCTGCATTGAACAGGCGTTGGGCAAAAACCGCCGTTTCGTCGGCGATATCATCTTTGTGAATAAGCGAGCCCGACGTAATGGGATCGCCCTTCACCGGCACTTCATCCTTCACCGCCAGAGGAACACCTTCCAGCGCCCGGATCCGCGCGCCCTTGCGCATGTATTTGTCCTCGGCTTTCCTTGCCTGCCCAAGCGCCCGATCAAAGAAGGTTGCAGTAAACGCGTTGATGGTCGGCTCTACCCGTTCGGTGCGCTTGATGATCGCCTGCATCAACTCGACCGGCGACAGCTTGCGCTGTTTGAACAGCTTTAATGCCTCGTTCGCCGACAGATAGCAGATGTCCTCGTAGGTCATGGTTGCCTCCCAGCTTGTCTATCCCGTTTTCAACGACCGTACTTTTTCATGACGTCCTTTAATGCCTCATGATCCATGGCGTGCACCGTGTGACCACCCTGTCCGGTCATGGTTTCCGCCGCCACCAGGGCATTGATAATCGCCTCCTCCGTCGCCTCGACTGTCGCCAGAAACAACGGATCAAGCTCATGACTGGGAAGATAGCGCAACGTGGCATCCACGTCGCGTCCCATATCGGATACCTCGTTGCCTGTGGACATGGCGAGGAAGATATCACCAGAGCCGTTTTCGCTGGGTGTCCCGGTCCTGGCCACACCAAGGCCGATGCGCTTGGCGATACGTTGCAACTGAAGCGGCATCAGCGGCGCATCGGTGATGGCGATGGCGATGATGGAGCCCTGTGCGTGAACGTGCGGTGGCCGCTCCCAGAGTAAATTGTCTTTAAGGTGCCGGCCCACAGGCACGCCCCGAATGCTCAGATCACGTCGCGTACCGAAGTTCGCCTGCACCAGAACGCCCGTTGTGTAAGTTTCACCCTTGATGGTGCAGCGGCGCGATGCGGTTCCCGTTCCACCCTTGAATTCGTAACAGATCATGCCAGTGCCGCCGCCCACGTTGCCTTCGGCCACAGGGCCGCCCGTCGCATTGTCACAGGCCGCCAGCACGTGGTCTTCGGTCACATGCTGGCCGTTGATATCGTTCAGGTACTCATCACAGGTTTCCGCCGAAACCGGCAGCATCCACAATTGGGTTTCCGGATTGAAGCCGCCATGGCGTACCAGCCAGCGTAAAATCCCATGATGGGCAAGACCAACACTGTGGGTATTGGTGATCGCCACCGGGCCGGAGAATGCGCCGGCCTCGTCAATCCAGTGAACGCCGGTCATCTCGCCATTGCCGTTGAGGGAAAACCGCCCGGCCCAGACACCGTCGAAAGCGCCATCCTTGCCGCGGGGATGAATAATGGTAACGCCGGTACGAACGGGGCCTTCACCGATCCTTAAGGGACCTTCCCCCGTAACGAGCGTGGTAAACCCGACCTCGACTCCTGCCACATCAGTGATCGCGTTCAGGCCCCCCGGTTCGCCATCAAACGGGATGCCGAGATCACGGGCGCGAACAGAAGAACCGGGGTTCGTAAGTGTGGTCATGGATGGATCACCTTTCATCAGAGTGGATCATGCAGGGTATCAATAAATTACGTGAACCGGAAAGACTCTGGACGTTCCCTACCTCCAGCACTGTATAATCACCACAGGCACACGACAGACGGTCGCAAATGTGATAAAGCAACCACCAGTTAGTCAAGACGCGGCGGAAGCCACGGCAGCGCTGATCCGCGCCATCCACAGCGCGGATTTCCCTGATGCGTTGGCGCGGTTCCTGAAAACGGCTGCACAGTTCGATTATCTGATCGTCTTTCAATATTTTCGCGATAAGGCGCCGATGGTCCTGTCCCATGATTTCGATACCCAGACCAGCAAGGACTCACTGAACACCTATCTGTCTGGGCCCTATTTGCTCGACCCCTTTTTCGAACAATACCGCAACGCCGATATAAACGGCGCCATCCACCTTAAAGATATCGCCCCGGATCATTTTTTTCGCAGTGAATATTACCGATCCTACTACGTCACGACCCGCATCCTTGATGAAGTCAGTATCTTTGTTCCCATGCCCGACGGCTCGGCAATCGTCGCCACCATTGAACGCATGCGCGGAAATTACCCGTTCCGGAAGAAAGAAATTGTGCGCTACCGGGCGATAGAACCCATTGTTCGCGAAGCCGTATTTCAGAACTGGGGCAATGTCGAACCATTGATGGTATCCGACCCGTCTGTCATGCAGGCCCACTCTGCCGCAGAGGCAATGGACGCATTGCCGGACCGGGTTAAAAACGTGGTTAGACTCCATGGACAGTCGGCCCTTACCAACCGTGAATCCGAGGTCGTCGGTCTCATTTTGCGGGGGTACTCATCCATTGCCATTGCTTCCATCCTCGATATCTCGGCGGCGACGGTGAAGGTCCACCGTAAAAACGTCTATTCGAAGTTGAAAATTTCGTCACAGGCAGAACTGTTTTCCCTGTTCATGCCGTTGTTTACCCCGACAGCGGCATAAGGATTTGATGGCAATGAAACCATGAGCGATGAAATTCAGGAATTTGTCGATCACGCGGCGGCGCTGATCAAGGCCATCCATACGTCTGATTTCCCCACTGTTCTGATGGCGATCCTGATGGATGCCGTGCCGTTCGACAGCACGGTTATCTATGCCTATGACGGCGAAAAACCGCCTATCGATCTGTTTCACTATCCAGGCAACAAACCCGGTCTGCTGTCGCTGGAAGAATACCAGCGCGGAGCCTATCTGCTCGACCCGGTGTTTCATGCCTACCAGCGCGGTATCCAAACAGGGGTCCATCGCCTGAAAGACCTGGCCCCCGATCATTTTTTCCGAAGCGAGTATTTCCGCAGCTATTATGAAAAAACGGGGATCATATCCGAGTCGGTCGTCTACATCCCCATGCCGGATTCTGTTACCGTGGTTATATCCATCTCCCGCGAAAAAGGCAGTGCGCCATTTGGAAAGAAAGGCATGGAGCGGCTCAAACGAATTGAGCCTATCGTGCGCGAAGCCATCATCCGCCACTGGCGCAATCCGGAAATCGTCGAGATTACCACGCGGCCAAGCAAAGGACGTTTTGATACCCTGCCGGGCCGGGTCCGTGATGCAGCCGTTGATGCCGGCCGGGCCAACCTCACCAATCGTGAGACCGAAGTCATCAGCCTGATCCTGCGGGGCTATTCCTCCCTGTCCATCTCGGCCATGCTGGACATTTCAACAGGCACGGTGAAAGTGCACCGCAAGAATATCTACGCAAAACTGGAAATTTCGTCACAGGGCGAGCTTTTTTCATTATTTCTTCCCTTGCTAACCCGGCCTGCCGCCTGATAGAGCGACACGAAATGAATAACGGGAAACCCGGAAATCCAATGACAACGCCTTACCAACCGGCCGTAGGAAGTGATTACCCGGACCGTCACAGCCTTGCCAATGAAATCCACTCGCGCCCTTATATGCGCCTGGAACCACCCTTAAAGATATCGCACATCGCCACCCTGTCCGGTGAAGGTGGCGCGGATGCTGATCGCGCCCACGTCGCCAGACTTTGTCAGGCGATGGGTGCACCGAAGCCGGATACGAATGCGACGCATCACTGGTGCGAAATGGGCGCCATCCGGTTTCGCTGGGAACGCCACACGGAGTTTTCCACCTACACCTTCGTTACCGCTGGCGACCGAAGCGCGCCGTTCTTCGATCCCGCCATCTATCGTATCCCCGAGGATTGGCGGGCCTCCCTGCCGGGAAAACTGCTGGTCGCCGTGCACATTGAAGTCGAGGCCCGTAACCAGCCGACCCGGGACACCTGGGCCATTGCCGATATTTTTGGCGGCAACACCATTACCGGCAGCACGCTGACCGATGGACAGGCCCAGGCCTGGACCGATCACCAGATTTATGCCGACGGATTTCAACGCATCCTGCTGCGCGATATCGATCTGAACCCGCGCCGTGCCGGTCGTCTGATCCAGCGCCTTTTGGAGATGGAAACCTACCGGCTTATCGCCATGTTGGCGTTTCCCCTGGCCAAGTCTGCCCTGACACGCATCGGCCATCTCGAACAGAAGCTGAACGTTCTTGTGTTCGCACTGTCGAAAACGGCTGTACCGACGGGTGAGCGGGACTTGCTCGGGCAGTTGACCGAATTGGCCATCGAAACCGAAAGCATCGTCGCCGAGACCACTTATCGGTTCGGTGCGGCAAAGGCGTATCACAAAATCGTCGAACGCCGCTTGACCGATATCCGTGAACAACGCCTTGATGAACTTCAGATGATGGGCAGTTTTATGACCCGGCGTCTGGCCCCGGCCATGGAAACCTGCGAAACCGTTGCCGCCAGACTGGAAAACCTGTCACGCCGGGTCGCCCGTGCCGGTGATCTGTTAAGAACCCGGGTGGATATCTCGCTTGAGGAACAGAACCACGACCTGTTGATCTCCATGGACCGCCGCGCCCAGTTGCAGGTGCGCCTGCAACAGACCGTCGAGGGTCTGTCCGTTGTCGCGATCAGCTATTATCTGGTGGGCCTCGTAGCATACCTCGCCAAGGGGGCGTCCAAGCTGGGCATGCCCTGGTCGCCGGACGTGGTGACGCTGGCAGCGCTGCCCATTGTCATTGTCGGTGTCTGGGTCGGGGTCAAACGCATCCGACGGGCCA
>JAJFIE010000382.1 GCA_021775275.1 Rhodospirillales bacterium
TTCCTCCCACTCGCCATCCGCCCAACCGAGAATACGCCCGAAATTGTGGTGGTAGAACGACCATTCAACGCCACCATAGAGGCCTGGTTCCAGAAAACTGTAGATCAGCATAATGGTCAGCGGACCGATGAAGAAGATACCCAGAAAGATCGTGACCGGCCCTAACAGGAGCGACAGGTGGAGGGTTTCGCGTTTGGCGGGCGTCATGATCAAACCGGACTCTTTGAAAGAATGACATGCATAGATGATGGCAGGTATTGGAACGATAACTCCATTCCAGAGGCAAGCCCGACGACGGCATCCCGAGCAGAATCGCGAATTACCGCCTTCAAGACGCCACCGTCCGGAAGGTTGGCGATTAACTGGAAATCTGTTCCAACAAAGACGCTCTGCTGCAGGGTGCCTGAGATGGACGGGCGTTCGGTTGGGCCGCCACTTTGTATTTGCAAGTGTTCGGGCCGGATGAGAACCGTCACCTTGTCGCCATGACGGACTCGATCACTTTCGACGGTTAGGTACATGCCGGTATCTGTCTTGACACGAGCAAGTCCGTTTGCGATTTCCACGACGGCGGCTTCGAATAATTTGCTTTCGCCAACGATGTTGGCGACGAAGGTGTTGTCCGGACGGTCGTAAATTTCCGTTGGCGTGCCGATCTGCTGAATCCTGCCGCCATTCATGACCACGATCCGGTCGGACATGGTCAGCGCTTCTTCCTGATCGTGCGTGACGAAGACAAAGGAAATGCCAAGCTCGTTCTGCAGTGTCTTTAATTCCAGTTGCATGGCTTGGCGTAGTTTGCGATCAAGGGCGGATAAAGGTTCGTCAAGCAGCAGCAACTTCGGTTGGTTGATAACAGCGCGCGCAAGCGCCACGCGTTGTTGCTGGCCGCCTGAAAGTTGGCTGGGTTTGCGGCGTTCCAGCCCGGATAACCCAACAAGATCAAGAGTATTCACGACACGTGCGTTGCGTTCTTTTTTTGCAACGTGTGCGACGTCGAGACTGTAACCCACATTGTCACCAACGCTCAGGTGTGGAAACAGTGCGTAGTTTTGGAAAACCGTGTTGACGGGACGGCGGTGCGGTGGATTATCGGCCATCGGTTGCCCGTCGATAAATATTTCGCCGACATCCAGCTCCTCGAATCCACTAATGGCGCGCAGAAGCGTTGTCTTGCCGCACCCGGATGGTCCTAGAAGGGTAACAAATTCGTTGGCGCCCACATTCAGCGATACGCCATCCAGTGCGGTTATCATGCCACCTTCGGGCGCAGTGAAGCATTTTGTCGCCTGGCGAATATCAACGAAATGACTGCTGGGATCGTTTGTCGTCATGGTTCTTTGGAAAAACTCAATGAGTTCAGTAGTGCATGAATGGCATCAGGAGCGAGTTACTGTCAACAAAAGGACAGTAACTCGCCCTCTGATCTTACCAAAAATGTCTTTTGGCCAATTATTGGGCGGTGCGAACTTTTGTCCACACGCGATCAAATTTCTTCAGATCATTACCCAAGTCTTCAAAAATCTGAAGACGTTCCATAACATCAGCTGGTGGATTGATATTCACATTATTCTTCAGCCTGTCCGGTAGCAACGCACGGGCAGGAACATTCGGCGTTCCGTTCATCTGTTGCTCAATATTCAATGCCGCGACTTCCGGCTGAAGATAGAACTCCATGAATTTTTTGGCGTTCCCTTTGTTGGGGGCTGTTTTCAGAACACAAATATCTTCCTGATACATGGTCGCACCCTCTTCAGGAATGACAAAGCCAAGTTTATCCGGTTCCTCCAGAACATAGTACATGGCTCCGACGAAGAAGTGGGCGGCGGCCACATCGCCGGATTGCACCATTGGGATGCTGTCATAGGTGAATGCAGCAACCTTGGATTTGCGTTCCAGCAGATATTTTTCCGCCAGTTTGAGGTCTGCCTTGTCGCCGGAATTAACAGACTTTCCGTTGACGATCAGGCCAACGCCAATGGTTTCGCGCATGTCGTCGAGCAGAGCGATTTTTTCACCAGAATCCGGAATGGCGAAGAAATCGGTCCAGTTCTTGATCTCGCTGACTTTTTCTTTGTTATAAAAAATTCCGACGCTACCCCAAGCGTAAGGCAGGCAAAATTCACCCTTGGGGTCCATCTTGGAACGTAAAAATTGTGGGTCGATATTTTCGAAACCGGGGCTTTTGTTAATATCGGTGCGTTCCAGCAAATCCAGCTTCTGCATAATGTCGTGCATGTGAACAGACGGGAATACGATGTCGTAACCGGTTGCGCCGGCTTGGATTTTCGCCAGCATTTCCTCGTTGCTACCATAGGTATCGAGGGTCACTTTTACGTCGTATTCCTTGGAAAATTTATCGAGCACCGCAGGATTGATGTAGTCACCCCAGTTATAAACATTCAGTTCGCCGGCGGCATTCGCAATGCCCGGCGTCAAAGACAAACCAGCCGCAATCAGAAATCCGGATAGCGGCTTTGCTATATGGCGTAATGGAGAGGATAAAAACATTCTATATCTCCCTGGGTTGGGCCGCCTTGATTGATTTAATGGCGGCGGATTTATCGTTTCAATGGATTGGCGGACTGGCCGCCAGGTTGTGCGGATTTTGCCTCCATGAAAACGTTATGAAAGAATTATAACATTGTCAATAAATGACATAACAATTACGGTTGTTGTGCAGGAGAGATAAATGCAGGACGCATTTTCCAAACACCCACAGGTCAAGCAGCCAAGGCTTGTGGAAAAAATTCGGGGGATAATCCCGCAGCTTCCAAAACAGGAGGCGCGCGTTGCGCAGTATATGGCGCTCAATGCCAAATACCTCGGTTTTGAAACCGGGGCTTCTATTGCAAAAAAGGCGGGAACCAGCGAGGTCACGGTTGGTCGTCTGCTCCGCCGCCTGGGCTACAAGGGAATGGCCGGGTTGAAGCAGGAAATAAAAATCGATCATACGGCCGGCACCCTCGATATTAATACGGAGCAGGATACGACAGAGATCAATACCCTTATGAAGCATGTGTTGGATTCCGAGATACAGGCGCTGATGAGTATTTTTGAACAGGCATCGGGTCCTGGTTGGGCATCCATTATCCAGGCTGTATGCAATGTCGATACTGTATTTGTTTCCGGCTATCAGTCGATCCGTGGTGTGGCGGAGGATTTTTCGAGACGGTTGTCTCTGGCGCGCGATGATGTCCGCTTTATTTCAGCACACGACAGCATGTTGGGCGAATGGATCGGCAATTCAGGTGGATTGGCGGATGGCCACAAGGAGTGTCTGGTGATTATTGATGTGGTGCCATATGCGCGCGAGGCCGAGGTGCTCAGCAAGCTATGTCGAGATCAGGGTCGCGATCTGGTGGTCGTGTCTGATGAGTTTTGCCACTGGGCGAGCGACTATACGGATATGATCATTCACGCACCGTCCAAGAGCGGACTGTTCCTCGAGTCCACGGGCGCAATTGTCGCCGCATTAAACCTTATTGTTCATGCTGTGGCGGAAAATGATCCACAGGCTACGAGTCAAAGGCTTGAACGTTGGCAATCCATGACACGCAAACTCCGGGTATTTTGACCGGACTCTCTTGGCGTCCACATCATGGCGCTATTCTGGTGCGTTTTGTCACGGAATAGCCGTAGTATCGCGGAAGGATGATTAGATACTCACGATGCTTGCGTGTTTTTCTGGACTCCCTCGCGATAACAGTGATGGGATTGACTTTTGGTGTGGTTGTCGCGTCCGCCCAAGCACAACAATCCCTCCGGCTTGACCTGCCACTGGATTGCTCCCCGGGCATCGATTGCTGGGTCGTTAACCACGTTGATCTGGATAGCAGCACTGGGAAACAGGATTTCATGTGCCGCAATCATACCTATGACGGACATAAAGGAACCGACTTCGCCATTCGTGATCTGCGGCGCATGACAGAGGGCGTTCCCGTCCGCGCTTCCGCTGCCGGTATTGTGGCCGGAATGCGGGACGGCATGATTGATAACGGCGTGGCCCCTCTGGATCGCAACGCAATCGGCGGGCGGGAGTGTGGCAACGGCGTAGTGATCCGTCATGGGGATGGCTGGGAAACCCAGTATTGCCATTTGCGTCGGGGCAGTATCATGGTCAAATCAGGTGATGCTGTGGTGCAGGGTGCGCAATTGGGTCTGGTGGGACAATCCGGATTGGCAGAATTTCCTCATGTCCATATTTCCGTCAGACAGGATGGGAAAATCATCGATCCGTTTACCGGGGGATCACCGGAAGTGGGTGGTATCAGGTGTGACGTTGCGGTGACGGATGACGGCATGAGGTCTGGTCTGTGGTGGAATGACGCCTTCAACGAAACGTTCTATGAGCAAACCTCTATCTATAACGCAGGTTTTTCGGGTGTCGCACCAAACATCGATGCCATTCGCGCCGGGCTGTACGCGAATTCCCAAATCCCGCCAACTGCACCGGTATTGGCGTTTTGGGCAGATATGTTCTGGGTCGAGAAAGATGATCTGATTTCGCTGCGTCTGATGGGGCCCGATGGCGGGATAATGGTGGAAAACACGGCCATCCCGGAAAAACATCAAGCGCGGCAATATATGTTTGTGGGAAAGAAACTGAGGCAGGCCCGTTGGCCTGCCGGGACATATGTCGGAGAGATTACCGTTAGTCGTAGAACGGAGAGTGGCGAGCGCCAGTCTGTTAATGAACGCCGTGAATTGACGATACCGTGAGTTTCCGGGGAGACCTGTCATGCTGGAAATGCTGAGTGATCCCGAGGGCCATGGCGACATTGATGAAGAACATGGGCTGGATGATGCAATTCTATGCGCAGGATGCGGTGGGTTCGTGACATGGACGCGATGGCGTCTGACGATGGGTGGTGATCACGAGCATACGTTTTTCAATCCCGCCGGACATGTCTTTCGTGTCCTTTGTTTCCGAGAAGCGCCGGGGGTGGCGGCCACCGGAACCCCGAGTGATGAATTTACATGGTTCAAGGGATATTTATGGACCTTCGCACTGTGTCAGGGGTGTGGCGATCATTTGGGCTGGCGATATGAAGGTGATACGGATCCCGGAATATTCTTTGGTCTGATCAGGGGAAGGCTCACGTCGCCACCATAAGCACACGCTGGGCAGACAGGATCAGATGAACGGCCATGTCACCGTCATCAATCTGGTGGCGAATTTTCAGGTCCGCCATAAGAACGTTCAGGATAGCATCGATATCCGATGATGACCTACCCGGTGCCTGTGCGACCCACGCGGCGGCATCTTCAAGAGAACATTCCATGTGATCGATTTCAGTTTCCAATGTAGCAGTACGCATACACTTGCCAGGATATTGTACTGAAAGATGTGCTTCCATGTCGCTTAACCGTCGAAGCGTTTGGTATTGATCATGTATCTGTTTCCAGTTGGCGAACGCGAATTGCATGTCAGGTCGTTCGTTGTATTGATGAGCACGCATCATCTCTCCGTTATCTGTTGTGACGATCATGGTGACAACTACAACGGGAAATAATGGCGTCAGTATGACGGGTTCAGTTCCATAACTCGATGAAAACTCTGGCCGGGGAGATTCAGCCGGTGGACGCGATCAGGGTTTGACGTGCCCGCCTGAGATAATCGCTGACCAAACCATGTATCTTCAGTGGATGGTCTTCCGTTAATTCACCATAGCCGCCCGGTGTTTTTCGGCATGTCGGTTCGCCGCAAAGGCATTCTTTCATGGCAATAATTTCAAATTCCGTGGTCGCGTAATCAAACGTCAGTTCTTCGTCCTCGTATATATCCCGGGACGCGACAAAATCGTAGGCGCCGAAGCGATTGTTCATGACGGTAGTACTTGGATTGCACGAGTGATTGATCAAAACGGCGGGGGAAGTCATGAGAACATGACTGCCCCAGTTGACCTGCACGGAGTATCTGGTTCGTTCGGTTTGCTCGCTGTCTACAAGCCCAATAATAACGGTTTCCCCACAGAGAAAATCCTGATTTGCAAATACACCCTGACCCTTGTGACGAGCATCGCGCACAGAGACGTTGCGGTCATTCAAGCGTGTGGCGTTAAGGGAGGCGTTGCCTCCGAGAAACA
This sequence comes from Rhodospirillales bacterium, assembly GCA_021775275.1. Classification (GTDB taxonomy): domain Bacteria; phylum Pseudomonadota; class Alphaproteobacteria; order Rhodospirillales; family Casp-alpha2; genus JAJFIE01. The sequence goes on from JAJFIE010000382.1 coordinate 6,090, forward strand.
GGCCGGTATTTCTTCTAATATCCATTGCGCTTCCTTTCAGAATGATTTGTTGTGTATGTAAAGTTGCATAATATTTAAAATAAAACAATTTAAAGTTGTAATTATGTGTAACGTTCCTAACAGGCTGGGCCGCGGTAGCCTTGTCGCCTCCGTGGGAGTTGCTAGACTTTGGACATGATCCAGATAACCCCTTCCATCAGCATTGATGAAAATGAACTCGAGGAGCACTTTATCCGCGCCCCCGGCCCGGGGGGGCAAAAGGTGAATAAGACGGAAAGCGCTGTTCAGTTGCGTTTTAACGCCAGAAGAAGCGCCGCGTTATCCAATGCGGTTTTCCTGCGACTGAAATCACTGGCTGGCAGGCGGATGACGGGGGATGGCATCATTGTGATTACCGCTAATCGCTTCCGTGCTCAGGAACGCAACAGGGCCGATGCATTAGAGAGATTGATTGCGTTGATTCAGGACGCGGCAATACCACCAAAATACCGACGATCGACCAAACCATCAAAGGGCGCCAAACTACGTCGTCTCGACAATAAACGCCGTCAAAGCAATACCAAGAAGGGCAGGGGCAAGGTCAGCCGTGATGACTAAACAACTATCCGCCCTTAATCGGTGGGAACACGGTGAATTTGTCGCCATCTGACAATTGTGTATGGGGGCGGTCTTCAATGCTAACGGGCATGTCGTTCACCAGAACGGCATATGTATCTTCCTGCGGCAGGTCGAGTTCACCCAACATGTCGGCAACGCTTGCCCCGTCGCGCATTTCGCGTAACCCGGCGCCTTTGTTGGCCGCTCCGTGCATGGATACGATCCGCACATCAATTTTCATGGGGTTATGTCAATCCCAGACGACTAAGGGTATCGGCTGATGGAATGCCATCCGTCGTCCAGCCGCGAAGGTCATAATATTCCGGTAACATTTTTCCCAGTTCATTGACCTTGCCAGCCGCTGCCCCGGTTTTGGCGGGCTCCTCCAGAGACCGCTTCGGCAGTGTGTCATCCGCTGCGGTGAATCCAGCCGCCAGATTGAATTGGCGCTCCAGATTCCATATCCGCTCACCGGTCAGTTTGATACGATCAGCATCCCATTTCCCGGGTAACGCGGCGTCCATTTGTTCCGCAACCAGATTGTCGCCCATGCCACCACGGGCGAACATGCAGAGACCCGTTGAATCATAGAAGGCCATGCCGTCCTGTGCGTTCTTGACCACGGGCGCACGACCCTTGGGTGACACATCGGTGTAGTCCTCGGTCCACGCAGCGCCCCGTAAGTGGCATGCACCCCTGTTTGAGGTGGCGTACAACAAACCCATACCCTGCATGGCGCGGGGGTCATATCCGGCAAATTCCTGCCCTTTTACAGTCATGGAAAG
>JAJFIE010000383.1 GCA_021775275.1 Rhodospirillales bacterium
AACTGGAAGCCTATGTTTTCGGTGGCGGCAGCGCCCTGGACACCACAGATAAAGAAACTGCCGACGCCTGGGTTAAAAAATTCGGAAAATCGTACACCACGGTACAGGTGCCCTGTCGTACGTTGCGCGACATTTTGGACGAATGTGATGTGCGCCAGGTGGATTACCTGAACATTGACGTAGAAGGTGCGGAAATAGCGGTCCTCAATGGCATGGACTTTACAAAGTTCCGGCCGAAATGCATCTCCATTGAAGTGCACGGTGATCTAAAAACGGTTTTGAAGTCCGAACCTTACCGGATGCTGGACGACCTCGGATACGAATTGCACGCCTGGCTACGGCCGACGCTAATCTTCACATTGTTGCCTGATATAACTCAATGACCGGGCAATTCCGATAGCATGTCTAACCTAAAACCGGGGACATTTCTGGGGAGCACGTCAAGTTCAATCTATTCAAAACTCATTATTCAGAGTGAGTCTCTTCGATATGGGGTAAGCTGAACTCAGTTACAGGAGAAACGGCTTGTTGAAACATGATGCCGCCGCGTGGCCGGTCGAGCCCGCCAACGTGGAAGATAAAGTCGAAAATTTCATCGGCCTTTTCCACAGGAACGGTAACCGTCAGCATATCAACCTCATCCCAGGCGCCGATACTGCCCACCTGTCCAGAGCCCCGACCTCTTCCCGCCGAAACATTGGCTGAACTTATACCCTGTTCCTGGGATAGCCGCTTAACCAGATCCATTCCGCTACCTTGTGGCAAGATGCAGGTGATGAGTTTGGTTTTTGTGGCAGTCTTCATGGTCCCGTACCTAATCAATCTTTGCAGTATTATTCACGCCCTTGTCAGCTTTTATCGCTAGTTTTTGAAGAACCTCCTCTGGCACATAGGTGGCCGCTTTTTCCAATGGAGTCAGATACATGATACCCATACCCGGTGTATCGAGTTCACCCGCAAGATACATCTGCTCGAACACCCGTTCCTGCTGTTCCGTGGAGACCACTACGTGGATCACTTCTTTTTCAACGTCAACAGCAACACCCAGGATACCCAGGCGTTCACGAATTCCCATGCCCTTGGCAAAATTGACTGTGGCCCCTTGGGACCCTGCTGCTCGCGCGGCCTGTATAATTTTATCAGCCAGACCACGCTGTACGACGCAAGTGATTAGGGATACGTCCGTCAGCACGATGATCTCGCGTTTTGTCATGTTGCCTCCGATGCCTGTTCAGATGCCACGCGTTTACGGCGCACCCTGCTCTGAACCCATACGCCCGTAGCGAGCACACTGAGGATGGGGCCCACAGACGCCATAGAAAGAATTCCAAATCCTTCCACTGCATCAACAGCGTTTCCAAAACCCAGCCCCATAGCCAGCACCAGTGGTACCGTTATGGGACCCGTCGTTACGCCTGCGCTATCCCAGGCTACGTTGACGAATTCCTCAGACGCCAGATAGGTCAGGACTAACGCCAACCCGTAACCAGGAATCAGGAGCCAACCGATGGGTAAATCATAGATAATCTTGACGACACCCATAGCAATACCGATGCCAACACCAATGGAAACCGCATAGAGCAGCATACGCTTCTTGAATACGCCGTTAGTCAAATTCTCAACCGTGATCCCCAGAGCATTCAGTGCAGGCTCTGCCAGGGTCGCACCAAAACCCAACGCGCCGGCAAAAAATAGCGCGATGCCGATGCCCACTTCATAGAGGTAAAGGGGTGAGCCTTCAATGTAATCAAGGCGTGTGAACGCGGCGGGTATTATGCCACCTGACTGGCCGCCCAGTTTGGATAGACCATAGCTGAGTCCCAGGTTGAAGATAATCATGCCAAGCACGCACAGCACCAACCCGTAGGCGACAATCCCCGCCTCGTGAATCTTTTCGTGCAGTACAACTTTGAGAATCAGTAATAGAAACAGGACTAACGGAACAATAGCCCGGACGCCGCCGATAATCTCGGCAAACGGTGTCGTTTCGTGCCAAGGCGCCACGCCCTCTGTCGTTGCTGCGATAACTGCTGCAGTAGCAACAATGGAATCAGGCGTGATAGTCGCGGCCAGATAAAAGGATAATATCATGACGCCAAGAACCGGGAACAGGGATGCCAGGGTAACAATGCCAAACCCTGAAAGCGATGATTTGCCGCTACCCCCGGCCGACGCAATACCGATACCAAGGCTTAGTACCAGTGGCACGGTCACTGGCCCCGTAGTTACGGCGCCACAATCCCAAGCAAGCCCCAGAATCTTGGACAATTCCGAATCTGTCATGGCCCAAAAAGTCAGACCGAGCACCGGACCCAGAGTGAGATAGATATAGGGTTTAAGGCTCCACCCATTTAGGAACCGCACGGTTCCAAGCACGGCTGCAAGTCCCACCCCCATTCCGACGACCAGCACCAATACACCCGACCACTGGTTGAGTAGCGCCCAGAGATAGGGTGCACGAGTTGGATCAACAGCCGCCCCAACAGCCTGCAAAGCACCGATGGCCGGTTCGGCAAAAGTAACGCCAATCCCCAGCAGGAAAGCAACAGTAAGGACAACGGGTAAAGTTACGCGTTTGGGCAAATTATTGCCGATTGCTTCGCCAAATGGCATAAGGCCGAGCTTAAGGCCTTCCATGAATAACATCAGGCCAATGATGACCGCGAACAATCCACCGGTAATTATCCAGGAGTCCGCGACTACCTGTCTTAGAATCAAGAGCTGGAATAATATGAGGTAGAGTGCCAGTGGAACGACAGCCTTAACCTGACTAACCAGTCGCACACCGATGTAGGGTCCCAGCAGGCGTTGCATATTGGTCGGCGTTAGGTGGAGGTTTTCCGGTCGATACGCGATCAAATTACCCGCATCGTCGTATTGTGCAGCAGGTGTTAAATCCCCATAACTAACCGAAATTTGCTCCAGTGATAGCTCACGAGCGAGGTCGCCGTATCGAATCTCGCGGGCCAACACTCTCCTCCATGCTATTATGGGATTCTGCCTAACACTAGACAGGGATAACTTTACCACAATTAGTGGGAACCAGTTCATTGACTTACATCAAGTATAAAGCCTTAGTTGTGATAACTGGTGTTTATTCACATATTTGTCGTCACCCGGCTAGTTGCCTCCGTCGCGATGGAAAAGAACCTGCGGAGGGGTTCGATAAGGGTCGGCATGTCAATTGCCACTAAACTCAATCAGTGCACACTATTGGCTATCATCGGAACTGTTTAACACGCTCTGAAAAGGTCTGTTTTCGGGAGGAAAGTGGATATAATAAGGGCGTACTGACTATTCGGGACAAAAACAGCCATAAATTCCAAAAACCCTTATTATAGCCTTATTAGAAAAGAAAATGACCTAGCCGTTGAGAGCTAAGCCATTGAAAAGATTGGTGGGCTGTGTAGGGCTCGAACCTACGACCCGCTGATTAAGAGTCAGCTGCTCTACCAACTGAGCTAACAGCCCCCAAGATCCTGTGACCCCTGATTATAGCGGTCAAAGACGTGAAGAGGACAGCCATATAGCAAGGCCTCGCGCCTTTGTCGATAGAGGCCCGCCAAATCTTTTGACCATCGGATTTCAACCCGGCTTGCGAACCGGAATCCCGCCGTCAGCGCCCACATGGCCGCTGGTCACAGGAAACAGACCCGTGCCCCTGGCGATGTTGATAATGGCGGCGCCGCTAAAACCGGCCATGCCTCGACGGATAACTTTGACACGCAGATGAAGAACCTGTTTGCATCGTGACCGACCGACGTCCGTCCCTTATACGATGTCCGAGCCCGACGCCCGACGCCCGATCATCACGTCGCGGTGGACATGCACGCCAATCAGCAACCCGAAGCCGATCATCAGCGTCAACATGGCCGTTCCGCCATAGGAGATCAGCGGCAACGGCACACCCACGACGGGGATCAGTCCGGTGACCATGGCGATATTGATAAAGACATAGAGAAAGAACGTCATGGTCACGCCGATGGCGATGAGCCGTCCAAACTGATTGCGACAGCCGACCGAAAAATAGATGCCGTAGATCAGGATCAGGGTGTAAAGGCCCATCAATCCCAATGCGCCGACCATGCCCATTTCCTCGGCCAGCATGGTGAAAATAAAATCAGTCTGCATTTCAGGCAGGAAGCTCAGATGACTTTGCGTTCCCTGCATGAACCCCTTGCCGAACACGCCGCCGGAGCCCAGCGCGATCTTTGACTGAATGATGTGATAACCGCTCCCCAGCGGATCGTTCTCGGGGTTAAGGAATGTCAACACGCGCTGCTTCTGGTATTCACGCAAAAACTGCCATCCGACGGGAAGCGAGCCCAGCCCGAGTACAATCAATACTGCAAACTTCCAGATTCTGACGCCCGCGGCGAAGAAGATCGCACCACTGCCCAGCACCAGCATCAACGCTGTTCCAAGATCCGGCTGACGCAACACCAGCGCCGCCGGCATGGCCACAAGAAAGAGCGGAATGATCAGATACACGGGGCTTTTGACATCGTCCAGACTGGCGCCGTGAAAATACCGCGCCAGAGCCAGAACGAGGGCAATTTTCATAACCTCTGACGGCTGTACGGTGACCACGCCCAGATCGATCCAGCGTTGTGCGCCCATGCCGATGGTGCCCGATAGTTCCACAGCAATAAGCAAGACCATCCCGAAACCGTAGATGAGATAGGCGTAACGCAACCATATCCGCACATCGATCAGGGCAATGACCAGCATGATCGCAAACCCCATGGCGAAGCGAACCATCTGGCGCGACGCCCAGGGGTCTAGACTACCGCTTGCCGCCGAGTACAGCATGCCAAAGCCAACGCCAGCCGTCGCGCACAGGACCAGCACAAACAGCCAGTTAATGTGCCAGATTTTCTGCCACACCGTGAGCGAAGGCTCGCCGAAGCGGTACCTAACCATGGTTACGCCCCGGGGGTCTGCCGCCATTATCATCCAGGGCGTTCTCGCTCGATGCATCGGATGCGCCAATTGCGCTGCTCGTTGGCATCGTGATATCGAGCCGCTGGACCTCCTGCAACACATCGCGGGCAATGGGCGCCGCAGCAGATGATCCGCTGCCGCCGTGTTCGACCACCACGGCAACCGAGAATCGCGGATTATCGACAGGCGCATAGCCCACGAACAGGGCGTGGTCCCGTTCCTCCCATTCCATGTCCTCGTTCTTCCGCACCCCCTGCTCGCGTTCCGCCTTGGAAATCCGGCGCACCTGGACGGTCCCGGTCTTGCCGCCCATGGCCTCGTCTTCCTTGATAATCCGTGCGCGGAAGGCCGTGCCGTACGGGTCGTTCACCACCTGCGACATGGCTTTCCGGACAAGTGTCAAATGAGCAGGCGAAAGTCCAATGCTTTCGGCGGGCTGCGGCGTAAATTGCGCCTCCACGCTACCCGGTTCCACGACCTGAGGGGTCAGATGTGGTTTCACCACCACACCGCCATTAGCCAGACGCGCGGTCATGGTCGCCAGTTGCAACGGTGTGGTCAGGATATAGCCTTGCCCAATACCCAGAATCACGGTTTCGCCTTTCTGCCACGATGACCCAATGGCCGATTTTTTCCACTCCGGAGTCGGAATCAAGCCGCCTCGCTCGCCCGGAAGATCAATGCCCAGAGGCTCACCAAGCCCCATCCGCTTCGCCATCGCCGCAATGCGCTCAATACCGATACGCAACGCCACTTGATAGAAATAAACATCACAGGACTGCGTAATCGCGTTCAGGCAATCCATGATCCCATGGCCACTTTTTTTCCAGCAATGGAACTCGGCATCCCCCAGTGTCATTTTCCCGTTGCAAAAAAACTGCGTGTCCGGCGTGATGACGCCACGTTCCAGCGCCGCGAGGGCGACAACCATCTTGAAGGTGGATCCCGGTGCATACTGGCCCTGAATACTTTTGTTGATCAGGGGTGAACGCGGGTTGTTGACCAGATCATTCCATTCCGCCGTACTCAGGCCCTGATTAAACAGATTTGGATCAAAGCTGGGACTGGATGTCAGGGCCAGAACTTCGCCGTTGCGTACATCCATGACAACCACCGTCGCACTTTCCCCGGCAATCCGGGTGGCGGCAAAATGTTGAAGCCCTGCATCCAGCGTCAATTGCACTTCCGCGCCGGGCAACCCTTCCTGGCGCGACAATTCCCGGATAACCCGGCCAAAAGCATTGACCTCGACCTGGGAGTTTCCGCCGCTGCCGCGAAGGGCGAGATCATGAACTTTTTCTATTCCCGCCTTTCCAATGCGAAATCCCGGTAAATCCAGCAGAGGATCGTCAGTGGTCTCGTCATGAGACACGGCGGCAACGTACCCCAGAACGTGGGCAAACTCTTCGCCATAGGGATAGTCGCGACTTTCGCCCACATCAATCAGCACCCCGGGCAGGTCGGGTGTGTTGACTTCGATCTGCGAGACCTCCGGCCACTCCAGGTTTTCCCGCACCGTAACCGGAACGAAGCTCTTGTTCCGTTTCACGTCGCGGATAATCCGTCGTTTTTCCGACTCACCCAAAGGTATAATACGCTCCAATGCCCGCAAGGTTCCCTCGACGGACAGTGTGTTTTCCGAGATCAGCAGCAACCGGTAGTTCTGCTGATTGTCGGCAATGGGGAGTCCGTTTCGATCCGTGATGCGGCCCCGTGGTGGTGGCAGCAGACGGAAGTTAATGCGGTTTTCATCGGCGAGCGTTGCATACTTGTCCGACTCCACCACCTGGAGGTAATAGAGCCGCCCGGTCAGCGCGCCAAGCAGCATAAGCTGACCGCCGGCCAGCATTGCCGTGCGACGGTTGAACAGTTTATGTCGGTCGGAATCGCGATGCACAGTCGTCTCCTATTCCGATTTTATCAGCGCGTTTTGCCAGCGCAGGAAGACCCACGCCACCAGCGGGAAAAAGCCAAAGTTAAGCAGGTACTGAAAGATTGCGGCGCGTGGTTCAACAATACTGGCTGACAGAATGGAAACCAGCAACCACGACAGGATGCTTGCCCCCAACGCCACGACGCCGAAACCGAACCAGACCACCACAAACGACTTCCCGGCGAAAAACCGTTGCTGATAAACAACCACGCCATAGACGGCCAGAAACACCACGGCATTCACACCTACGGGTGCGCCGGACAGAATGTCATACATCAGGCCAATAAAGAAAACGGCCAGCGGTGGCATCAGTCTGGGACGATAGACGGTCCACTGATACACCGCCATCAGGGGCAATATAGGTACGATACGCGACAATCCCGGAATGTGAAGCGGGACAACGTTAACCAACACAAGCAGCAACGTCACCATAACCGGAAGGCTGTTTCGTGTGTAAATATCGAGACGCTGACCAAATGTCGGTTTCACCGGGCGTCCTCATCTGTGTTCATTCCGGCGTGGTATCCGGATTGGGTGGCGCGGGCATGTGCTCTGGCTCTGACGCCACTGGTTCGGACTGCAAGACCACCGGGCGTTCCTCAATGGGTTCCGCCCGCAGAATACCTGCCAGACCGAAATCAATAACGCGCACCAGTTCCAGGCGATCGCGTTCCACATAGGGCTGGACCGTTGCGCCGTTTTCGCTAACGGCCGAGACGACGCCAACAGCCAGGCCGACGGGAAATGCCCCACCGTGACCGGATGTCACCACCATGTCGCCGGGAGAAAGAATACTGCCGGGCGGTAAAAGGGTCAGGCGGGGGTTATCCGTATTGTCGCCCGTCAACACGGCGCGGATGCGTCCCGGTTCGACGATAACGGGAATGCGGGAGTTCAGATCCGATATGAGCAGAATGCGCGAAGATCGACTGCCGACACCGGTAATCCTCCCGACGAGGCCCTCGCCGGTGACAACTGCCTGTCCCTTTTGTATGCCATCGCGTGAACCGGCATTGAGCAACAGGCTATGGGCAAAGGCGCCGCCCGTATCGGCGATGATCCGCCCGGTGATAAATGCGACATTGGGGTCAGGGGAAAAATTCAACAACTTGCGAAGGCTGTTATTTTCCGCTTCCAACTGACGGGCAACGGCCTGCCACTGGAACAACCGTTCGTTATCG
>JAJFIE010000384.1 GCA_021775275.1 Rhodospirillales bacterium
CCTGCATTCCATTTATGGCTTCACCAATATCATGGGTGGAAGCATAACCATGCGGGATCGTAATGTGACCAACCTGGCCCCAAACGAGAAGCTGAAAACCGCCGGAATCGCCTATATCCTGCAAGATAACTCCGTCTTTCCCGATATGTCTGTTGAGGAAAACCTGCTCATGGGCGGTTTCCTCAAGGACCGCCCTAATGAAGCAGCCGAGGCGGCGGAACGGGTGTTCGAGCGCTATCCGCGACTGAATGAGCGCCGGGGACAAAACGCGGGTGTGCTGTCCGGTGGCGAGAGGCGGTTGCTGGAAATCTCGCGGGCATTGATCATGAACCCGGACATTCTGTTGGTGGACGAGCCTAGCATCGGCCTGGAGCCACGCTACATTGATATGGTGTTTGAAATACTGGCAGACCTGCAATACACCGATGGCAAAACCATCATCATGGTAGAGCAGAATGCCAAAAAAGGCCTGGAATTTTCCGATATCGGCTATGTGCTGGTATCCGGCAGCCTGGCCATGGCGGGAAAAGGCGATGATTTACTGGAAAGCCCCGATGTCGGGCGGCTGTTCCTGGGCGGATAGGTCATCCCGGGTAGGCGGAACAGGCAGGCGGGTTATACCTCCACATCTTCGTCGTACTGCACCAATCGGTCGACATAGAACCCCTGATACATATTAATGCCGAAGGCTGAACCGGTCTCAACCGCGATATCCTCATCAACCCGCGACATGATCAGCATGCGCCCATTTTTCTGCATGTCGGCTATATCATTGGCAAGATCCGGCAATATTGATTCTGCGCCCTGACGCCAGAATATCTTGGCCATGCTGGCGCCAATGCGGTTCAGATTCATGATGCCGATGGTTTCGGGGAAAATAGCATCCACAGCAATAGTGCCAGCCCGGTCCTTGATCATGCTGGCGGCGACTTCGAACTGATCAAAATGCTGCAAAATATTGGGCTGGCGAAATTCAAACACCAGATTGGCGAAACCGTCCGCGCCTCGTCTGTCGTGGAATTTTTCAAACGTCGGTGTGAATACGCTTTCGACATTCAGATTGATGGAAACCCGGGTTCCCCTGGGCACGATGTCGTCATAGATAGACATCAGAATGCCGTCTAGCTCGATGGTTAACTGATTGAACAGATTTCCCGAGCCGCGAAGCTCCACATCGGGAAATGCATGTTTCCTCAAATTATCCATGGCCACATAATATTCGTACATGGCGACAGATAGCTTGTCGCCTTCCTTGAGCACGACAATGGGTTGGCGCGTGATGAATAATCTGGCGAAAGCATCGGGTCCGATGTGATTGAGGACCTGATGGACGCGGCGGATATCCGGCTCCCGCAATCCCCGGAGAGTAGGGCTGCCTTCCTTAGCCTTGACCACCTCCGTGGTGCGGTATTCCAGGTAGTTGATGGCGTTCTTGAGCCGCAGGTTCAGATCAATGGTACGGACGAGGCGGCTCTGGTCCACCAATCCAAAAAATTCAGGGAAGTGCTGCTGAATAAGCTTCAGCAGGTCAAATTTCAGCGTCGTGTTGATGTTGATTTGATTGGATTCCGTCATTTTCACCATGATGACGTATTCAATTTGCGTGACCCGGTAAGTCTGTGACGGGAAACGGCCCTTGAAAGCTCCAAGAACGTCGGTGAACTCGGTCCAGTAGGACTCGTCATCTGGCTCCGGGAGCCCTTCGAGTGAAATCAGGATAAGTGTATTGAATTCGGTCGGTGTGAAATTGACCGCTGCGATTTGCGTCAGCAGTTCAATCGCCGGCGGAATGTAATCATGCGGAACGTCTGCCATATCCTCCCATGCCTTTCCAAATATTCAGAGATGGCAAAATAAACAACGCCCCGCGTTCCCATCAGCGCAGGCATTCTTGTCGTAACGCCATACAACACACTGAGTTTAACCGATATTTACGGAATTTGGCTACTGATAGTCCGTTAATCGGGACCGAAAATCGGCCTGGTGCTTTTCTTTCCGACGACTCATAGGAAATAGACAACCAAATAAACGGCCAGCAACACCAACACCCACACCATCATGCCGCTGGCGGTAGGACTGCGCGCCATAAAGCCACCGGGACCGTAATTGCGTGACACCTTCATCAGCAGGACATCCAGGCGTTGACGGGCGATATTCTCCACCACGTTGCGCGCTTGTGAACAGTTGTTCACGAGGCGTATGGCCAGCTTCGTTCCCAGTTTCCGGTAGAACCAGTCAACGTCCAGCGTAATGGTCAGTGTTCGTTTCATGGCGGGCAACATGACGAAGAACGCAAGACCGGAGAACAGCAACAATTGCAGCGTCTTGACGACATGTTCGACGGTGTACGGCACATAATCCACCTCGAACGGTAGGATAGCGTAGAGCGGCGCGGGGTAGACGCCAAGCGCGATGCACAGGAACGCGAACAGGATCAGGGAAAACCGCATGTTGGCGGGCGGGTCGGCCGGTCGCAGGCCGGAATCCTTCTGGAAAAAAACGAACCATGGGAATTTAATGCCGGCGTGCAAAAAAACGCCCGCCGAAGCCGCCATAAGCATGAACCATGCGAACATCAGGTTTTCGTCGGCGGCGGCCTGTGAAACCATGGATTTGGAAATAAACCCCGAGGTCAGCGGGAAAGACGAAATGGCCAGCGCGCCAATGATGCCGGTAATACAGGTGAGCGGCATGCTCTGGTACAACCCGCCAAGGTCCGTGCATTTCCGTTTTCCTGTCATATAAAGCACGGAGCCCGCCGACATGAGCAGCAGGGCCTTGTAGATGATGTGTGTGAACGCATGGGCGACCGCCCCATTGAGGGCCATTTCCGTGCCGATGCCGATGCCGGTGACCATGAACCCCACCTGATTGATAATGCTATAGGCGAGGATACGGCGCATGTCGTTTTCCAGCAGCGCATAGATAATGCCGTAACACGCCATGTACAGCCCCACATAGATCAGGAACTCCGTACCGGCGAAACCCTGGATCAAAACATAGACTGCGGTCTTGGTAGTAAAGGCTGACAGAAACACCGCGCCGGAGGGCGAGGCTTCCGGATAGGCATCGGGAAGCCATGCCGAAAATGGTGGCGCGCCCGCATTGATAAGGAAACCGATCAGGATCATCCAGGTAGCGAAGCCGTTCGGGGCCATATGCACGAAGTCCACGCTGCCGGTGGTCATGACATAGCCGATAACGCCGATCATGAGCACCACGCCGCCAAACAAGTGCATGATGGCGTACCGCATGGAGGCCTTGTAGGCTGCTTCCGTTCCAGCTGCCCAGATTATCAGAGTGGAGCCGATGGCCATGGTTTCCCAGAAAACGAACACGGTAATCAAATCGCCCGCCATGGCGACCCCGATGGCGCTGCCGGCGTAGAGAAAGGCGGCGGCGATTTCAAGAACCCGCGCCTGACGCAGGGCGAAAATCCCACCTGCCAAAGACATAATGGCGAACACTGTGGCGAAGACGCGGCCCACGGCCTCGCCCCGCACAATGGTCAATTGATAATCCAGGAAAGGCGCGGTTATGGCTGCGCCGTCCGGCACCTGCCAGATCAGGACGAGCACGAAGAGCGGCAGACCCATGATAATGATGGTCCGCGCGACGCCGCTGGTGATGGGAACCAATAAAGCGCCCAGGATCAGAACTACGCCGGGGGGCAGGACATCAATCATCATAATAGTCGTCCCCCTGCTTCAGAAAAATCCCCAACACCTTCGCCACGATGATCATGGCGATACAAGTCAACAGACCGTACCAGGCGTAAAACCCGAACGTGCCGTCGACCATGAAGTATGGGTGTGGGGTCAAAAACAGATCAAGCATCGCGGTCACGGCCAACACGCCGATCCCCCACCGCCAAAGTTTTCGGATAGTTTCCGGTCTTTGCAGCCAGTGGACGCCCGGGTTGATCATGGCGTGCCTCCCATCAATTGCTGGGCCAGTCCGAGCGGTGCATCGGGAATGAAAAACAGAGCCACGGTCATGGCCGCCGTAATACACAACGCGATAACAACCGGCAGGGGAGCTTCGCCGTGATCCAGATTGTGGTGGTGTCCGCCGTGTTCATTCTGAATGTGAGCATCCTCCGCCCGGAAGAAAGCGGCGTAAACGATGGGCATGAAGTAGGCGGCGTTCAGAAGCGTGCTGCCCACGATGACCGCGACCGCGATCATGAGGTCACGGTCCAACGCCCCTTGCAGGATGTACCACTTGGAAACGAATCCTACGGTTGGTGGCAGGCCGATCATGGAAATGGCCCCAATTCCAAACGCCGCCATGGTCCACGGCATGCGCCGTCCGATCCCGTTGAGTTGCGAAACATTGGTTTTGTGAGAGGCCACCAGGATGGAGCCGGCGGCGAAAAACAGAGTGATCTTGCCGAACGCATGGGCGGCGATGTGCATGGCCGCGCCAATCAAGGAGATGGGCGACAGGATGGCCGCTGCGATGACCACGTAGGACAACTGACTGACCGTGGAATAGGCCAGCCGTCGTTTCAGGTTGTCCTGGCGCATGGCGATGACGGACGCCACCAGGATGGTGAAGCCCGCCACGTAAAGCAGCCAGCCGGAACTGGTCTCTCCCGCCAGGAAGTCAACGCCAAAGATATAGACCACTACCTTGACCACGGCGAACACGCCGGCCTTAACTACGGCCACCGCGTGCAACAGCGCGCTCACCGGCGTCGGCGCCACCATGGCGGCGGGCAGCCAGCGATGGAAGGGCATGAGAGCCGCCTTGCCAATGCCATAGGCGTAGAGCGCGAGCAACAAGCCAACCATCGGACCCTGGATATTTCCCTCAAGAATACCGCCGTCGCGGAATTCCAGTGTGCCGGTCGCCACGTAGGTCCACAAGATGGCGAGCAACTGAAGGCCGATGGAGGTGCCGAGTAGAATACCCAGATAGGTGCGACCGGCCTTCTTTGCATCCTGAGTGCCGTGGTGCGTGACCAAGGGGAAAGTGGAGATGGTCAGCAATTCGTAAAACACAAACAGCGTCAACATGTTTCCCGCGAACGCCACACCGATGGCCGAGCCGATGGCGATGGCGAAACAGGCGTAAAACCGTGTCTGATTCTGTTCGTGGTGGCCGCGCATGTAACCGATGGCGTAAACCGTGGTGACGATCCACAGGAAACTGGCAATCCCGGCGAAGATCATGCCGAGGGGTTCGACGGTAAAGGTAATCGATAGGCCCGGCAGCATATTGATGATGCTAACGGTGGGCGTTTCTCCGGCGGATACCGCCCCATAGACCTGCGCAACCAGGGCGAACACCACGACGCCGGTGGCGATGGAAATGCCCTCGCGCAAGTCAGGATAATTGCCCGCCAGCAGAATAGGAACAATCGCCACGAAGGGCAGGACGACGGCGGCGAGGATCATCATCTCTACGCTCATGGCTGTCCTTCCAACAGGAAGTTCGCCGCGCCGAGGGCGATGTCCATCGTTGTTGTGGCGTCGATGCCGAAATAGACCGAAGCCGCCACCAGTAACCACATGGGAACCAGCATGGACAGCGGAGCTTCGCGAATCGATGCGTCGGATCCCGGAGCGGGGGGGCTGAAATATGCCACTTCGACAACGCGCCAGACATAGATCACCGCGAGCAGGGAACTGGCCAAAATTAGAATGGCGATAAACCACATGCCGTCTTCCAGCGCGGCCTGGATCAGATACCATTTAGATACAAAGCCCACTGTCAGCGGGACGCCGATAAGACTCAGGCCGCCGCCAATGAATGCGGCCATGGTGAACGGCATTTTCTTACCCAGTCCCGCCATATCCCTGATGTGGCTCGATCCAATGCAATAGAAGATACAGCCCATGGCCATAAACAGCGCACCTTTCATCATTGCATGATTGAACACATGGACGATACCGGCCGCGACACCGGTCACCGATGCAAAGCTTAACCCCAGCACGATGTATCCGATCTGGGCCACGCTGGAGTAGGCGAGCATACGTTTGATATTGGTCTGGTAAATGGCGACGATGGAGCCGACAAACATACCGGCGACGGCAAACACGACCCAGATGAGCTGGACGGTGCCGGAGTCCTCGAGATCAACCCGGCCGAAAACCGTGAAGTACACGCGGATCAGCGCATAGATGGCGACCTTGGTCGCCGTGGAAGCGAGGAAGACGGATACCGCCGACGGCGCATAGGTGTAGGCATTGGGAAGCCACAGGTGGAGCGGGAATAACGCTAGCTTGAGGCACAGCCCAACGGTCAGGAACGCCAGCGCAGCAAGGATGGTGCGGGTGTCTGCGACAGCCGGAAGCAATGTCGCCAGATCGGCCATATTCAGAGTGCCGGTCATCATGTACATCAGGCCAACGCCAATGATGTAAAACGTGGCGCCCAGAGTGCCCATGATCAGATAACGGAACGCGGAAGTCAGGGCGCGGCGGTCTTTTCCGAGACTGATCAGCACATAGGAAGACAGCGAAGAAATCTCAAGAAATACAAAAAGGTTGAAGGCGTCACCTGTGGCGGCGATACCCAGAAGGCCCGCCAGACACAGCAGGTACATCAGATAAAACAGATACTGGCGTTCTTCGGGAATCTCCTTCGCCACACTTCGCGCCATATAGGGCACGGTGACGGAGCCGATGCCCGAGACGATTGTGAGGATGAAAGCGCTGATCAAATCGACGCGGTACTCAATGCCCCATGGCGCGGCCCAGTCGCCAATTTCATAAACGATGGTTCCGCTATCGAGAACACTGATGAGCAGAAACAGAGAGATCGCGAAGGCGCACCATGTTGCCAGCGTTGCCCACGCCCAACACAGATCACCGCGCCGGAGAAACAGACAGATTGGGGCAGCCATCAGGGGGATGATGACCTGAAGGATGGCCAGA
>JAJFIE010000385.1 GCA_021775275.1 Rhodospirillales bacterium
GGATTCCCGTGCTTCTTCCACGGGTTTTCCAGCTTTTTGTTGCGCAACATCCTCAGACTGCGACACACGCGCACCCGGGTGTTGTGAGGCATGATCACGTCGTCAATAAATCCCCGGTGACCGGCAACAAACGGATTGGCGAAACGGGTGCGGTATTCTTCGGTCCGGTCCGCAATCTTCTGATCATTACCGATATCCTGACGGAAGATGATTTCCACAGCACCCTTGGGTCCCATGACAGCGATTTCCGCCGTGGGCCAGGCAAAGTTCACGTCACCACGCAGATGCTTGGAACTCATGACATCATAGGCGCCGCCATAGGCCTTGCGGGTAATCACCGTGACCTTGGGAACCGTCGCCTCGGCGAAGGCGTAAAGCAGCTTGGCGCCGTGTTTGATGATCCCGCCGAATTCCTGCGTCGTTCCCGGCATGAATCCGGGAACATCCACCAATGTGACAATGGGAATATTGAAGCAATCGCAAAACCGCACGAACCGTGCAGCCTTGATGGAGGAATTAATGTCCAGACAACCGGCCAGCACCATGGGCTGGTTGGCGACAATGCCGACCGTTGATCCCTCCATGCGGCCAAAACCGACAATGATATTGCCTGCATAGTTGGGCTGTATCTCAAAAAAATCGCCCTCATCAACGAGTTTCCCGATCAGTTCCTTCATATCATAGGGTTTATTGGCGTTGTCCGGGATCAGGGAATCGAGAGACATCTCCACGCGGGCAGGATCATCCGGGGTCGGGCGGACCGGCGGATTTTCCTTGTTGTTGGATGGCAGGAAGTCCACGAACCGGCGCAGATAGAGCAAGGCTTCCACATCGTTGGTAAAGGCGCGGTCGGCAACGCCCGATTTCGTCGTATGGGTGCTGGCCCCGCCGAGTTCTTCGTGGGTTACGTCTTCGTGGGTCACCGTCTTGACCACGTCGGGTCCGGTGACGAACATGTAAGACGTATCCTCCACCATGAAGATAAAATCGGTCATGGCGGGTGAATACACAGCCCCACCAGCACAAGGCCCCATGATCATTGAAATCTGGGGAATGACGCCGGAGGCCATGACATTGCGTTGAAACACCTCGGCATAGCCCGCCAGTGAATCGACACCTTCCTGAATGCGCGCGCCGCCGGAATCGTTCAAGCCGATTACCGGCGCACCGACATTCATGGCCTGATCCATAATTTTGGCAATCTTGTCAGCATGGGATGCGGACAGTGAACCGCCAAAGACGGTGAAATCCTGACTGAATACAAAGATGAGACGGCCATTGATGGTGCCGAAACCGGTTACCACACCATCGCCCGGCGTGGATTGTTCCGACATGCCGAAATCCGTACAACGGTGCTCGACAAACATATCCCACTCTTCAAACGAGCCGGGATCAAGCAACATGTCGATACGCTCACGCGCTGTCAGCTTGCCCTTACCGTGTTGGGCATCGATACGACGTTGCCCGCCGCCCTTGCGGGCGCGTTCGCGTTTTTCTTCGAGCTGACGGATAATCTCGTGCATGGTGCGCCGGGCCTGTTATGTCCTTGAACGGCAACTAATTTACGGTGCCGTGGCGCGACAAACCAGCAAAATACCCATAAAAACACCACCGGAGAGCGTGGACTTATCCTTGGTCCAGCAAGGTCAGAAACTCTGTAGTAGACAAAATTTCATCCCGGATGATTGATCGTCGTTGTACAGCGTCGTGATCCTCGCCCCACTGTTCTTCCTGAAAGACATCGTCCAGATACGCCGCATCAAATGCTTCCGATGCAGTCATTTGTTCCTTCCATACGGCGAGCGCCAGCAAAACCGAGGTCATCCGTCCGGCAAGATCCACCAGCCCCGTCAAATGAAATTCGCTGATGTCTGCAAGTTGATCTGCAATGGCATCCAGAACCTCTTGTGGCTGTTCCACAGGAATTACGCCGACGGTAACGATAAAGTGCGCCCCCAATGCCTGGCGCGCCCAATCAAGAACCGGTTGCCATGCATCTCGCTGACGCAACACCAGATCATCGGGTCCTTCGGCCCAATAGCACAACAAATCGGACCGGGCATAGCCGACCAGTTGATCCGTGAAATGTTGCCTGTCGGGCGCAATCTTGTCGATGGCTGCATTGGTCAGACTGGCCAGCGGCATGGAAGACGGAATGATCTTTTCACCCTGTCTGTTCCATTCATTGGCAATGCATTCCGCCAATACAGACGTTGGAACCAGGAATGTCTCGCCCAGGGGGGTTTTAACCACCCGGCCATCCAGTTCAATACGCCAACCATCCGTGGGTTGCCCATACGGCGCCGCTACAGCCGTCTCAAAAAACCGGCCGATCTCGCCTACGCCAAGAATTTCTGACATCAGTTCCCGAACAAGCCTTCAATAACACCGCCGATACCGCTTTCCACTCCCGGTACGGCAGGTTCAGCAGGTGTGCCGGAGTCTGCGCCACCACTGGCAGGGGGTGATGTTTCATCGGGCTTCAACGGCTTGCCCGCCAATGCCAGCGCACAATAATCCGTCTGGTCAATGCCCGAGGTCGCCGTATCAACGGCCATCCCGATGACCGTGGAGAGGCCACCCGTAGCGATCCCGGCAGCCAGACCAGCTGCTTCCGCCGCGACATCGCCAACATCGGGTCCTACGGAAGGTTTTTTTAATGTGCCACCAACGACGATGCCGATTTCAGCCGCCGAGGCGAAACTTGTATTCTTGGCGCGGGGATCAAAACGAAGCGCGAGTTTCTCTTCTGCAAGATCGATCCCACCTTCGCCGACAATGGACAGTCCGCCTGTCTCAATCACGATCGCCTTGCTCGCGGCCTGCCCTTTGGTGATGCCGAAATCGACGACCACGCAGCGTAATTTCTTGGCGTCTTCGCCCTCGAACAATGCCGTGAGTGGCCCCGTCGCGAATGCAAGAGCGCCGCTGTCGATAAAGCCGTTCTCGGACTGCACCCGCAGCTTGCCATCAAGTCCGGCCATGAGAGCGCGAACAGATGCGCCGGAACCACGCAGTTGCGCCGTCATGTCCAGTTTGCCGGTCACCGATTCCTCGCCCACCATGTCCTTGAGTATCTGGCCGTAATCTATTTGCTTGCCGTCTACCGCCATGGACAATTTGGCGGCGGAGCCGGAACCATCGAGGGTCACATCGCCGCCAATGCGCCCACCGCCAAATGTCAGGCCAAAGGGCGAAACAGCAAGGCGGCCATTTTCAAGCACCAGTTTGGCGCTGACATCGGTAAGGGTGATGTCCTGGGCGTTGACTGTAGCCCCCTTGAAGGCGACCTTCGCATCCACAGATTTTAATCCATCCAGCACCAATGGGTCATTGGGAAAGACCCGGCCATCGTCCGTGGTTGTGGACGTTTCGGACACCGCAACATCACCACCGCCCTGTTCCTCCACCAATATGTCGGCAAGGTCAAACAGGGTTGATGAAAGATCAGCGCTGATATCGGGGCGCGTGCTACCCAGACCAACAGCGATATTACCCGCGAGGTCACTACCGCCAATAGTGAGCGAAAGACCGTCTACAGCCCAGGCGTTCGCACCGTCCCTGAGCGCGCCACTAGCGGAGAAAGGTTTCGCTGGCAAAGGTGCGCCACCGTCAACGCCAGCCATCAATATGGCGCGGCCCACAACGGCGGCAATATTTTCGGTTTTGACAGAGAAACCAAGATTAAGCCCCTTGGCGTTCCGGGGTTCACTGACCGTACCATCGATTTCAATATCTGCACCGAGCGCGGCAATATCCAGTTTCAGGGGAAATATCTTGTTGCCGCTCAGGGCATCGATGGAACCCAACGTTCCGGTAATTTCGATCGCTTCCTGATTGTAGATGGTTTCCAGCAACAGGTTCATGGGCGAGCTAGCACCATCGGATTTAAGTTCGAGGACATTCAAGGATACTTTCTGGACGTCGCCGGTGACGCCGTCCCTGTACGTCAGGTTGACATCGCGGACCTGAACGGAATGCACCACGGGCAGCGTGGTTTCACCATCTGGTTCAGGCGCCTCTTTCTCAGACATGCCGTCGCCTGGTGAAAATTCCCAGTTCGGCTCGCCCGCCGCGTTGGTCTCCAGCAGAACATCCACCCCTTGCAACACCACACGGGTGACCTGCACATCGCCGGACAATAGTGGCAGCAGTTCCATCTCCGCCGATAAACTCTCCAGCGATATCATTTCAGGACTCGACCCCCACTCCGCATTGGCGAAGGTCACACCATCCACAGCCACGGATGGGCTAAGAGATATCTGCAAATCCAGATTGCCTTCAATGAGTAAGTCACGCCCTGTGGCATCCTTGACCTGCTCGGCAATCACCGCCCGGTATTCATTGAAGTCCATGGATTTCAAAATCGCCACACCGGCGACAATAAGGGCGATCACCAGAACGCCAATCACTGCAAGAATTTTAATCAAACGTTTCATGCTTCGTTCCTCGTTAAAGAATCAAGCGCGCCAATCAGCGCCTCAAACCCATCAATGACAGTGTGCGCACCCGCCGCATGCAATTCATCCGGTGGATGGTACCCCCATGACACACCAATTCTCTTTGTTCCGGCGTTACACGCCATTTCCATATCGTAGGTTGTATCGCCAATCATCACCGTCGCGTCAGCATCAACCCCGGTTTCCGCCATGGCCCGGTCCAGCATATCCGGATGTGGTTTGCCCATGGCGATATCGGCTGTCTGCCGCGTGACAAAGCAATCAAGAAAACCGTATGGCTCCAGCGTTGCAAGCAACCCACGCATTGCCTTTCCCGTCGCAATGCCCAACAACCAGCCCTGCTCACGCAGTGTCTCAATTGCCGTCTCGACCCCCGGAAAGAGTGGCTCATGGACAGTCCCTGACGCCCGCATATCCCGAAAAGCCGATTTGTAGGTCTCGGCGACCTGGCCGTGAAGACCCGTATCGGTTCCGGGCGCCAGAAGGCCGATCCCCTCAATCAGCGGCAACCCGATGATCCGCCGTACGGCGGCCGAACTTGGCGCATCAAACTCATGGAAATCAAAGGCCGTTTCCATGGCGTGAACGATGGAATGCTGTGAATCTACCAGAGTCCCGTCACAATCAAAGACGGCCAGCCGAAGTCGCTCCAAAATCATGTCCCAGTCAAAATTCACGTATGCAGTGGCGCATTGTACCCGCCCTTGCAGGGGATACCAGCATCCCCGAGAGCGCAAACTAAATAGGCTCACGAAACTAACTTTAACCTGATAGGATACGAATTCATGATTTCCAAGGCCACGAACTCGGTGTTAAATAAATACAATAAGGGATTTGACGATCATATTGTCATTGGCATTTAATCTTTCCGGGCAATAATCGGCAATAATCATGGCCGAAAAATATATGATTTTTCTGTCAAATGTAGACCAACACTCCATAGTGTTGGTCAAGAAATTTTACCTGAGGAGGTATGTATCATGCGATCACTCATAAAATTTGCCGCTGTGGCCGTTTTGTTACCAATAGTTTCCGCCTGTGCTGTTGTTGATCTGGACGAGATTGGCGGCATGGAAGTACAGAATTGGGAATTTGCACAAGACCTGCATAAGGAATACATAATGCTCGCGCGTACTGAGGCCGCCGAGCAGGATTACGATGACACTGATTATTTTGGCAACAAGGCCCTGGGTGCTGTAGAAGCCGCCAATGAAGGAGCTTCTGTTCCTGAACCTCAGGAACTGTCGGAGCGGGATCTGCCCGATGATCAGGTCGATACCCTGATGAACGCCCGTGAGGTCCTGATGGAGGCCCTGATGGATGGCCGCCGGACCAAACCGGCCGCCGCCGCCCGTGCCCAGGCCATGTTCGACTGCTGGATGCAGGAACAGGAGGAAAACTTCCAGCCGGATGACATCGCCGCCTGTCGCACAGGATTCTTTACGGCAATGTCCGAACTCTCGGTAACCGAGCCCATGCCAGAAGAAGCCGCTGCTCCGGCGCCGGCGGGCGAAGCTGTAAAGACCGTTGGCCCGTTCACGGTTTACTTTGGCTTCAACAGCGCCGCCCTTGATTCCGCAGCGAATGCGCTGATCACCAATCTGGCCAGCCACAAGTTCGCCAACGATGAGCTTGGCTATGTCATTCTTTCCGGCCATGCGGACCGTTCAGGCAATACCGCTTACAACGAAATGCTTTCCGACAAACGGGTTATGGCCGTGGCGGACGCCTTTATGGCAAAAGGCATCAAGGCGCGGATCCTGAGCACTTTCTACGGCGAAGATCGTCCGGCAAGAGCGACGGATGATGGCATGCGGGAGCCGAAAAACCGCCGGGTCGAGATTTCTCTCTCCCGTTGATTTCGGGACTTGACACAAGCAAACGCCGGAGAGGTTACCCTTTCCGGCGTTTTGTTTTATACAGGCGCAATGATCGAGTACGGCTACACCGTACCGGCCTCGCCGATGATGTATCCAATTCCCCGACGGGTCTTGATTTCCACTGCCGCACCCGCATCCGTCAATCGTTTGCGCAGGCGGGAAATGTGGACCTCGATTGAATTCGACGAAACCTCTTCATCAAATCCGTAGATTTTCTCCTCGAGCACATCTTTCGGCACCACACGCCCGGCGCGGCGCAGAAGTTGTTCCAGAACATCCGTTTCCCGGCGGGATACCTCGACGGCATCGCCACTGACACGGACTTCCCGGTTGCGGGTGTCATAATCCAGGTTTCCCACACTCAAAATCAGCGCCAATGACGTTGCCGGTCGTCGCAGCAATGCCCGAACCCGGGCAATCAGTTCCTCCATTTCAATCGGCTTCGCCACATAGTCATCGCCGCCGCAATCCAGTCCCTCAATTTTCTCGTTTAACTGATCTCGCGCGGTCAGAAGGAGAACGGGTGTCGGATTGCCTCTGGAACGGAGTTCTCTCAGCAGGTTAAGGCCATCGTCATCGGGCAGCCCGCGGTCCAGAATAATGGCGTCATAGGAAACGGTGTCTGTCGCAGCGCGACCGTCCTCGCAGGTAAGGACCGTATCAACCACGTATCCATCGCGCTCAAAGGCCAGTTTAACGGCTTTTGCCAGGATTTCGTGATCTTCCACAATCAACAGACGCATATAGAAAGTCCCGTAAACTCAAACATTTCGCTGCGGTAAGGGTATACACGTATGCCGAACCTTACAATAACCTTTCACGTGGCCCACCATTCATCAAAGTACGAATGGTCTGAAGCCTGGAACCCGAATGCCTTCCATGATTTGAGCATGTGCGGCGGGAGTTCGGCTGTGACCGTCAAATTTCCACCACCGGGGTGAGGGAAACGGGTCGCCACAGCATGCAGATGTAACGACATCTCGATCCCGGCTATTTCCGGAAACGCCAGTTCACCGCCATATTTACCATCGCCGATAATGGGCGTGCCGAGCTCCGCCATATGCACGCGAAGCTGGTGTGTCCGGCCGGTAAGTGGCTCCATGGCCACCCAGGCCAATGTTCGCGAGGCGTGTTCCTGTACCGCATAAAGGGTCGTCGCCCGTTTGCCATCTTCCAGATCGGGAATCATCTGCTCGCGGCCCGACGAGCGGTCCGCCACCCGGGATTTGGACAGCGCCAGATCAATCCGCCCGGTGAGGGGCTCCGGCACGCCGGACACCAGCGCCCAATAGAGTTTCCTGACATCCTTTGTGCGAAAGGCGGATGTCAGGAACCGGGCCGATTTTGCCGTGGCGGCGAGGATCAGAACACCGCTGGTGTCCTTGTCCAACCGGTGCACCAGACGCGGACGTTCGCCCTTGGCTGATACAAGGGCATCAAGCATGCCATCCACATGCCGGGACGTGCCGCTGCCCCCCTGAACCGCCAATCCCGGCGGTTTGTTGAGAACGATCACGGCATCGTCGCGGTGGAGAATACAGCCCAGCAGCATGTCGCGGTCCGCATCGGATACCCGGGATTTGGCAGAAGCCGTACGTTGACGTGATCGCGGAGCCCCTTCGCCCAAGGGCGGAACCCGGATGGATTGCCCGGCTTCCAGTCGGTCACTGGCTTTGGCGCGGCTGCCATCGAGCCTGATCTGACCCTTGCGCAGCAATTTTTGCAACTGACCATGGGCAAGAGCCGGAAAATGGCTCCTGAACCAGCGGTCCAGACGCATACCGGCTTCATCATCATCGACGGTGCGGGTATCAACGCCGCTCATTTACGACCACACATGGCGCAACACCATCAGGCCGGCGGAAAATGCCAACACGCTAAGGACGACGGAAACAGCCACGTATCCGCCAAGGGCCATATAATTCCCCCTGATGGCCAGCGTATGAACGTCGAGCGAGAACGTGGAAAACGTCGTAAACGCGCCGAGTACGCCGACCACCAGCATGGCCCGGACCGCTTCCGAAGGGGACCATACCAAAGCCAGCGTTTCCACCAGTCCGCCAAGAATGAATGAGCCCGCAACATTGACCACAATCGTTCCATAGGGAAAACCGTGACCAAACCAGTACCCGACCATGCTCATGGTGACATAGCGCGCAACCGCGCCTGCTGCGCCGCCAAGGGCGACAAACAAGAACATCTTGGCGTTCATTGCATGTTCCTCTGCATAACCGGACCAGATCTAGTGATCATGTTCTTTCTTTTCCCGCAGCATATCCCAATAGGCGATGCGCTTGCCAATCTCACGCTCAAACCCCCGCTCTCCCGGCTCGTAAAAGCGCGCGCGTTTCATTTCATCCGGAAAGTAGTTCTGCCCGGAAAATCCCTCGACGGTATTGTGGTCATAGTCGTACCCGGCGCCATAGCCGAGATCCTTCATCATGCCGGTTGGCGCATTCAGAATGTGCTTCGGTGGCTCCAGTGAGCCGGTCTGCCTGGCTGCCGCCTTCGCGGATTTTTCCGCTTTATAGGCCCTGTTGGATTTGGGCGCAGCCGCCAGATAGATAACGCACTGCACCAACGCCAGTTCTCCCTCGGGCTGGCCCAGACGATCGAATGCCTGCCAGGCGGCCATCGCCTGAGTCAACGCCTGGGGATCGGCAAGACCGATATCTTCCGCCGCGAACCGCACCAGCCGCCGGGCGATATAATGAGGGTCTTCGCCACCCAAAATCATTCGCTCAAACCAATACAGCGCCGCGTCCGTATCCGACCCGCGCAAGGACTTGTGCAGGGCGCTGATCAGATTGTAATGACTGTCCTGGGATTTATCATAGATGGGCATGCGGCGTTGAACCGCTTGCGCCAGCCCCTGCACGTCCAGCGCCTCGCTGCCCGACAACTGAAACAGAACTTCCGCCAGGTTCAACAGATACCGCCCGTCACCGTCGGCCATTGCGCGCAGGGCCGCGCGGGCATCGTCGGTCAGGGGCAGCGTCATTCGGGTCTCGCCTTCGGCGCGCACCAGAAGGCTTTCGAGAGCGGCGTCATCCAGTCGGTTTAGCACCAGCACCTGACACCGTGAAAGCAATGCCGCGTTCAATTCGAACGAGGGGTTTTCTGTTGTCGCCCCGACCAGAATGACGGTGCCATCTTCCACATAGGGAAGAAAACCATCCTGCTGCGCCTTGTTGAAGCGGTGTATCTCATCGATGAACAACAAAGTACCCCGGCCAGCTTCCCGGTTCATCCTGGCGCGTTCAAATATTTTCTTGAGATCGGCTACACCGGAAAACACCGCTGACAGAAGCTCAAACTCAAGCTCGGTCTGGTGCGCCAGCAAGCGTGCAATGGTGGTCTTGCCGGTTCCCGGCGGCCCCCATAAAACAAGCGATGTCAGGGAACCGAAATCAAGCATGCGCTTCAAGGGTCCGTCAGAACCATCCACCTGACCAATCAGGTGGTTCTGCCCGACCACCTGATCCATGCTTTGTGGTCGTAATCTGTCCGCTAACGGACGCGGAGTCTGTGTATCAAAAAGCGTGCTCATTGGCCGACGGCCATACTCAGCCGTTTACCCGCCCGGTCGATGACGACCTCCCATCGCTGATTGTCTTCGGTAGCCAGTTTCCGGACATCGTCCACGGTAAAAATATCGATACCGTTGATCACCATCAACCGGTCCAACGGACGGAACCGCAACCGGGAAGCGGGCGACCCCCG
>JAJFIE010000386.1 GCA_021775275.1 Rhodospirillales bacterium
ATATTCACCACGCCATCGGGCAGATCAGCGCCGACAGCGATTTTGTCCATGTAGATACCCGGCATTTTCGGAAATCCGCCCTTTTCCGAAAGCGCGATCACCGATACGGCGTTGTAACCACCACGGGCGATGATGGAGGAGCCTTCCAGTGGCACCAGCGCCACGTCCACATGTGGTCCGGCGCCGGTGCCGATTTTCTGTCCGGCATAGAGCTGCTTGACCTCGCCTTCCTGGCCTTCACCAATGGAAATACGCCCGTCAATGGGCAAACTGTCGAGAGCATGCTGCATGGCCTGAACGGCCGCCCTGTCGGCAGTTTCCTCATCACCCTGGCCCATGTGACGATAGGCCGCCAGGGCGGCTGCCTCCGTCACGCGTACTGCTTCCAGTGCAAGATTTCGGTCCATGCTGTCTCTATCAGTCAAATTCAGTCAGAAAGGATGACAGTAATTCAACCGGGCAGCAATTCAATACGGATAACGCAGGGCTCGCCAACCACCACATCAAGCGCGGCAATTTCCGTAAATGCGGTGTTCATGTTGGCTTCCAGGGTCTCGTGCATGGTCATGACCAGCGGCACGGGCTCACCCGGCGCGCGCCCCCTTTGCAGGACAGATTCCATGGAAACCTCATGATCACGCAGGATGGTGGCGATGTCGGCGAAGACTCCCGGTCGGTCCACCACCATCAGGCGGACGTAATACGCGCCGTGATGCTGGACCATGGGAACCGTCGGAATGGCGCTGAGCGACGATGTGGGGACACCAAAAACCGGGGTTGCGTTGCCGCGCGCGATGTCAATGATATCGGCGACCACGGCAGATGCCGTGGGGCCAGCGCCTGCACCGGGGCCTACGTGAACAATGGTGTCGGCGAAATTGCATTCCACTTCAACCGCGTTGAATGCATATTCCACATTGGCAATGGCAGCCACTTTGGGCACCAGACAAGGGTGTACCCGTTGTTCGATGCCTGCACCCGTCCGTGCCGCAATCCCCAGCAGTTTGATCCGGTAACCCAGTTCATCGGCGAATTGCACATCCATGAGAGAGATATGGCGGATGCCCTCCGTATGGACTGCTTCGAAGTTCAACTCTGCGCCAAAGGCCACGCTCGCCAGGATTGCCAGCTTGTGGGCAGCGTCAACGCCATCAATGTCGAAGCTGGGGTCGGTTTCGGCGTACCCCAGGTCCTGGGCATCCTTCAAGACAGTCCCAAACTCCAGATTTTCTTCACGCATGCGGGTCATGATGTAATTGGAGGTGCCATTCAGGATGCCCGAAATCCGATTAACGTCATTAGCCGCCAGCCCTTCACGAAGGGATTTGATAATCGGAATACCGCCCGCGACCGCCGCCTCATACTGCACGGATACGCCCGATTTTTCGGCCATGCGGGCCAGCTCGATACCGTGGTGGGCCAATAACGCCTTGTTGGCAGTGACCACATGGCGGGCTTTGCCCAGCGCGGTCTCACAAATGGCTTTGGCAATACCTTCGGAACCACCAATGAGTTCCACCACGACATCTGCGTCCGCATCGCGGGCCATGGTTTCGGCATCGCTGAACCATTGAATGTCTTTCAGGTCGACACCACGATCTTTGCTCTGATCGCGTGCAGAAACGGCTGTAATCGTGATGGCGCGACCGGCGCGCGCATTCAGCGTCTCTGCCTGATCCTGGATAATTTTTACGGTTCCCGCGCCGACGGTCCCTAAACCGGCAATGGCAATTTTCAGTGGCTCACTCATTATCTCATCCGTTTACAAACACGCGATCCCACGCCGCCTGTAAGCAGCATGGGCAGCATGTCAGGGTTGTTCTATTCACTAGCTGTCGATGTAAATCTCGGCGCGACGGTTGCCCGCTTCACCAGACGGCATGACCTCGTAGAATTTGGGTTGGGTGTCGGATACGGCCCCGACGAGGATTTGCCTTTTCGACGCGCCAAGGCGCACCAGTTGTTTGGCAATGCTGTCGGCGCGGGCCACGGATACGGTGTAGTTCACCATTTTGTGGCGGACCGGGTCCATGCTGCGGGTGCGAGAGCTGGCGTGCCCAATGACACGAATGGTGCCGCCGCTCTGCTGTTGCAGGGCCGCCACTTTCTGCAAGACCTGCAAATCATTTACATCAAGCCGGGATGAGCCGGAATTGAAATGGATGGTTGCGATCTTCGTGGAGCCGGACGTCAGCAATGGCTGGCCAGCCTGCATGCCGACCTGCTGGAAGCCGGTCTGACTGACCAGGGTGGTGGCGCTGACGTTTGAGGTATAGGTCGTGGTCATGTCGATACCGGATGATGAGATTACCACCGTATCCGGGTTACCCGTGCTGGTTGTCTGGGGCGTGGTATTCACTGTTACCGGCGCCATGATCGGCACTGAACCGGCGGTCTCCAGGCCGGCCATCAGGCGTGCGCGGTATTGCTCATAGGTCTCCCCCGACGGCAGGCGACCGGGCTCGACCACCAAAGGCGCAGACGCGACAACGGCGACCGGTGGTTGGACCAGTGTCGGTGTTACGGACGGGGTCGCCGCCACCATTACGGTTTCAGATGTCACGGGAACGGCCGGTTGCGCCGGAGGCGCCGGTTGCAGGCTGCCGTCAGCGATGGCGGCAGGTGGTGGCGGTGGCGCGAGGACGCCGTCTTCCGTCTGCCGCGCGGGAGCTTCAGCATATTGTGGTTTATTGGGATCCGCGATCAGGCCTTCGGACACACTATCCCCGGAGAGAACCGAGGGGCGCTCGGGAACTGACGCCAGGTCCGGAAAAGCATCATCCTCGCCAGGAACTGACGAATCGCCCTGGGTTGAATTCGCATCTGTACTCTGCGAATCATCGCCATCGCTCGAAAACAGATCGACTGTGTCGTTATACCATTCGACCGGATTGACGGCGTCAGGGACCGATGAACAACCGGCGAGAAACCCCACGACAAGCAGCGATGTCCCCGTTGTCTTGATCACTTCCCTTGTCGTTCTGACGACCCTCCAGCGCAAAAGTCCGCTGTTTTTTGACTGGTCCACCTTCATTTCTCCGGTCCCCTTTTTGGTCATCCGACCCCTAGTCTTGCATGAAATTGTTCAACAAAATACGCCAAGTTCTCATCTATCGCTCAAAAAAGTTAACGAACGTCGTACTTTGTTCATTCATGCAGCGTATTGTGCATGTGCGAAATATACGTATATTTCGCTCGTTCCGTCTTATTATAGGCGGGTCGATAATTTATTGACTGCCCCCGGATAGCATAAAGTTTCTGTTGGCAAAACCTCAAAGGAATCGGTGATGAACGACGAGTCGGTCAATCAGACGTCCTACACTGATCCCGCAGTATTTGCGGATATCGCCCAGCGGTCCCAGCGACTGGTCAGTGATTTCATGACCCGCCATGCCGCCGAGATGCACGAAAAGGCTGTTGATCCAGCGAATATCGGCGGCGCATTTCTTGAAATGACTGCACGTTTGATGGCGGATCCGGCGAAACTGATGCAGGCGCAGATGTCGCTCTGGCAGGATTATCTCAGCCTGTGGCAGACCACGGCAAGTCGCATGATGGGGCAGGATACGGATCCCGTGATCGAGCCGGAAAAAGGCGACCGCCGTTTTCGCGATCCTGCATGGAACGAAAATCAGGTTTTCGACTATATGAAGCAGTCCTACCTGCTCACATCACGCTGGCTGGAAGACGTGGTGGGCGAGGTTGAGGGTCTGGACGACAAGACATCGCGCAAGGTGGAATTCTATACCCGCCAACTGACCGAAGCATTATCACCGACGAACTTTGCCCTCACCAATCCCGAAGTGCTGCGCGCCACGGCCGACAGCAACGGTGAAAATCTGGTCAAGGGCTTACAGAACCTGCTCGAGGATTTCGAACGTGGCGATGGCAAGCTTCGCATCTCCATGACCGACGAAGACGCCTTTGAAGTGGGCGCCAACATCGCCGTGACGCCGGGCAAGGTGGTTTACCGTAACGCATTGATGGAACTGATCCAGTACGAGCCGACAACCGACAAGGTGAAGTCGACGCCACTGATGATCATTCCGCCCTGGATCAACAAGTTCTACATCCTCGATTTACGCCCGGAAAATTCGTTCATCAAATGGGCGGTTGATCAGGGACACACGGTATTTGTGATTTCGTGGGTCAACCCGGACGCAGAACTGGCCGCCAAAGGGTTCGACGATTACATGCTCGAAGGTCCGCTCGAGGCGCTTCAAGCCATAGAAACGGCTACCGGAGAGCGCGAGGTCAACGTCATCGGTTATTGCATTGGCGGCACGTTGCTGGCGTCTGCGATGGCCTATGTGGAAGCCTGTGATGATGACAATCACCGGGGGCGTATCGCCTCGGCGACCTATTTCACCACCATGCTGGACTTCAGTGAAGCCGGTGACCTGGGCGTGTTCATTGACGAAGAACAATTGGCCGATCTGGAGCGCAAAATGGATCAGCGCGGCTACCTTGAAGGCGCTGAGATGTCGGGTACCTTCAACGTCATGCGCAGCAGCGATCTGATCTGGTCTTTCGTGATCAACAACTACCTGTTGGGCAAAGAGCCCTTCCCCTTTGATCTGTTATACTGGAATGGCGATAACACCCGGATGCCCGCCGCCATGCACAGCTTCTATTTGCGCAAGATGTATCTGGAGAACAAACTGGTCGAGCCGGGCGGTATCGAATTGGCCGGTGTTCCTATTGATTTGGGCACGATCAAGGTTCCCAACTATATGGTCTCGACCCGCGACGACCACATAGCGCCCTGGAAATCCACTTACGCGGCGACAAGTATTTTCAAAGGTCCGATGCGGTTCGTTCTGGCAGCATCGGGGCATATCGCCGGTGTGGTCAACCCGCCAGTCAAACAGAAATACTGCTACTGGACCAATACCAAAAAGATCAAAGACCCGGATAAATGGTTTGATGGCGCCACATCCCACGATGGTTCCTGGTGGCCCGACTGGGAAAAGTGGGTGGGTAAATACAGCGGTAAATCCGTAAAAGCGCGGATTCCCGGCGACAGCGGTCTGAAAGCCCTGGAACCGGCGCCGGGTTCCTACGTCAAAAAGGAATTTCTCTAGCGTTATCAGTGTTCTGGTCAGGCCGTTTCCAGCGCACGGGCCAGTTGTTGCACGGCGCTGTTCAGAACGTCCGGCGTAAATCCCGCGAAGCCCAACATCAGTCCCTGCGTCGTCGGTTCCGCCAGATAAAACTCCGACAACGCGGTGACATTAATTCCATTTTGCCGGGCAATGGCGACCATCTCTTTGTCGGTAATTCTGTTTTCGTATTCAGCACTAAACATGGCGCATAGATGCATGCCTGCTTCACTTGGCACGGGGGTCAACATGCCTTGAAAATGGCGCTCCAGTGAGTCGACCAATGCCTCGCGGCGCTCCGCATAGAGTCCTCGCATACGCCTGACATGAGACGCGAAATGCCCACCTTCCAGGAAGGCTGCCAATGCCGGTTGCACGGCGATCGGCGGATGGTCGTCGATGGCGCGGCGAACGGCAAGAAACGCGTCAACCACATTCGATGGCACCACCAGATACCCCACACGCAATGCCGGAAACATGACCTTCGAGAACGTTCCTGCGTAGATCACGTGCCCCCGACGGTCCAGCCCCTGCAATGCCGAAAGTGGACGTCCGGCATAGCGGAACTCGCTATCGTAATCATCTTCGATAATCCACCCGTCGGTTTCTGCCGCCCAATCCAGCAACGCCAGACGCCGCGCAAGGCTCATCGTCACGCCGGTAGGATAGTGATGGGACGGAGTGACGGCCACGACTCTCGCGTCCGGCGCAATTGCCCTGCCCGCCTCAATATCCAGCCCTTCTTCATCCAGGCCAACAGGCACACCGACAGCGCCGGTTCCCGTGATCGCATGTTGCAGTCCGGGGTATCCCGGATTTTCCAACCAGACCCGATCACCCGGATTCAACAAAACCTGAGCGGCGAATGTCAGGGCCTGTTGTGCGCCCGTGGTGATGATGACCTGTTGTTCATCACATTCCACGGAACGAAAAGCGCGAAGGTAAGCTGCAATGGCTTGCCGGAGCGGACGATACCCGGCGGGATCCCCGCTGATCAGCAAATCCTGTGGCGGATGGCGCCAGAACCGACTGAGAAGACGGCTCCACACCCGGAAAGGAAAATGGGACAGGTCAGGTGCGCTAACGTGAAATGGTATAATTTCTGCGGCGTACCCGGGGGTTGGTCGAGTCCGGGCATGAACCAGCTCTGACAGGCGTGGCGGTGTCCGGGGGATGGTCGGTTGCCTGTCCATGTGTGTGGGGATTTGCAGGGCTTCCGGTAATACGGAAGAGACCCGCGTGGCGGAACCGGTTTCAGCTTCCGTATAGCCCTCGCTGGCCAGCATGTCGAAGGCGCTGAGAACAGTATTGCGCGAGACATCCAGCTCCCGCGCCAAAAGACGGCTGGACGGCAATCGCGATCCCGGTGGCAGACGACCGTCCAGAATA
>JAJFIE010000387.1 GCA_021775275.1 Rhodospirillales bacterium
GACGACTTGCAACACCCGGCATTTGGCATTAAATGAGGCGCACTCATTTGCGCGGGCATGCTCAAACGAACAAATACGGAGACCGGAATGACATATATTGTCACGGAAAATTGCATCAAGTGTAAGTTACAGGATTGTATCGAGGTCTGTCCCGTCGACTGTTTCTATGAAGGTGAAAATTTCCTGGTCATTCATCCGGACGAGTGTATCGACTGCGGTGTATGCGAGCCTGAATGCCCGGTGGATGCGATCCTGCCTGATACCGAGCCTGGTATCGAGAAATGGCTGGAAATCAACACCAAGTATGCCGAGGAGTGGCCGAATATCACCCGTAAAGGTGAACCCCCGGCCGATTCGGATGATTGGCGTGACAAGCCCGGTAAACTCGAACTTCTGAGCCCCAATCCGGGTAAGGGGTCATAGGTTTCTGGCCGAATTAAGGTTGGTCTTCCCGGAATCGAGGGAAAATCGCTAAAAATGACGCAAGGGGCTGTTTTTTAGGCCTTTTTGTGATATATTACCAGAATTAGGACAATGGAGATGCCGGTCGAGGTGGCCGGCTTTCATATGTTTGGTGGTTTGGCGGCGCTCCTGACGGAATGTTTCGCCGCTGATTCCTGGTTTGAGGATCCCGACACCGCTGAATCCCGCTGACCCGCTTTTCAACGAAGCCAGGGGTCGGTGAGTTGCGGAATCGGGGGATGCGACAGGAAACATTGTTTCAACGGAGAAGAAGTTACCCATGGCTGAACAGTTGGCATTTAAACCCGGCGAATTTGTTGTCTACCCGACCCACGGTGTCGGCAAGGTAGAATCCATTGAGACCACGGAAATCGCGGGAGAAAAACTGAAACTTTTCGTTATCTCCTTCGACCGGGATCGCATGACGCTCCGCGTTCCGGTGGGAAAGGCCGACGCCTCGGGCCTCAGGAAGCTCAGCTCCAAGAAGCGCATGGAATCGGCGCTGACCACGTTGAAAGGCCGTGCACGGGTCAAACGGACCATGTGGAGCCGCAGGGCACAGGAATACGAAGCCAAGATTAATTCCGGCGATCCGATTTCCATTGCCGAAGTGGTGCGCGATCTTCATCGTAACGTTGGCCAACCTGATCAGTCGTTCAGTGAACGCCAGATTTATGAAGCAGCACGGGACCGATTGGCCTGTGAAGTTGCGGCGGTGGAGAAAACCGACGTGGATAAAGCGACTGTTAAACTCGAAGAACTGCTCAGCGCTGAATCATCCTCTGGTAACGAGAAGAAACCCTCAACCGAGGAGAAGGAATAAAGCGCCGAGCGTGTTTGCGTCGGCCCTTTTATTCTCCGGTTCATTCCTGGCCTTATTCATTCGGCGATCAATTTGACCCGTTGACCCTCGGGATACGTGTCATTGCGGTGATTGGCGTTGATCAAGTTGAACCACTCTAGGCTGAAGGTGTCGACAGCCATGCGTTGTGACAGCCTTTCAGGTGTGTCACCGGACGCTGTTGTTTCAACGTGAATGCGTAACGGCTTGACGTCCATTGCTGCGGCATCGCTGAGCCGACGGAAGCTATAGGTTGTGCGTTTCAATCCGTCGGCCATTTGATCAAATTCATCAGTTGGAGTCAGGAACACAAGGCGGAAAATCTCGTCCGCCCGATCCCGGATGGCAATCAAACGAATGTCGCGAGGGCCATTTCTGGTATTTTTCCTGAGGCTACCGGTCCACGCGTCCATGCCGTTGATCGTCAGTTGCTCTACATTGCCGAGGTCCAGCTTCCGGCCCCATTTTCCGGTTAAATACTGACGCAGGTCGGTAACACTTTTCGCCTCGTCCGGGTCTTCCATATCAAATACGATGACCGCGCCGTTCTTGTGGCGCGCAACCACCTGCGTCGGCGCGTTGGCGATGATAAAGTCCTCGGGCACCGTGAACTGGAACCGCAGGTCCGGATGAATGAAGTCGCGACCCTTGCGGATTCCCTGTTTCGGATCATCGCCGAAGATCATGTTGTCGATGTGATCAAGAAACCGATCCCGGTCTGTTCGTACCGACGTCGAATCGCCTTCATTCGCCAAACGGATAGCCTGTGTAATACGGTCCGTTGTGCGTGGATGGGAGGATGCGAAATTGAAGGCTTCTTCCCCCGTCGGCTGACCGGTCATGGCGGCGCGCAATTCATCGTGCGCCTTCATTTTTTTAAAGAAAGTCGTCATGGCGTTGGTGTCGTACCCGGCGCGGCCCAGATACCGTACACCCAACAGATCGGATTCCAGCTCCTGTTCGCGGGAATAACCGCTGAGTATGGCTTGCGTGCCAAAGGACAGCAGTTGTGCGGTCTCGCGCGGCGCGCCATAGACGCTGCCGATGATGCCGACAATATTCATACCGATATTGGCTACCATGGCCTGAGAATACCGCTCCGCCGTATGCCGGGCGGTGACATGACCGATTTCATGGGCAATGACGCCGGCCAGTTCGGCCTCGTTCTCGGCCAGTGCGATCAACCCTCGTGTGACATAGACGTATCCACCGGGCAACGCGAAGGCATTGATCTGATCACTGTTCAAAACCGTGAAACGAAATTGTTCGCTGGACAGCTCGGATACTTTGACAAGCCCCGTACCGATTTGCGCCACGTAGGCAGACACCTGTACTTCATCGTAGGCGCCACCGAACTGTTTGATGATCTTTGGGTGTTCATCGGCGCCAATGCGCTTTTCATCCTCCGGCGACATGAAGGCGGTAAATCGCCTTTCTCCCGTTGCCGGGTTAACGGTGCAAGCGGCAACGTTGCCCAATAGCAGCAGGATCATGAACGCAGACGCGATGTGCCGAAACGTGCGAGAGAATATCATCATCCGGGTAATTATGAGAACCCCGTGATACCCGCGCACGCAGGCTTTCGTACAAGCCGCGATTCAGTCCAGAATTTCGATCTGTTCGGGGTGGGTAAGGTTGATCATGGGACCATTGAAGGATTTCAGCCAGCCCCGGACGCGAACCGTCCGGCCCTTTAACAACAACGGGTCAATTTCGGCATCGCGGAACAGGCGGCGGGCCTTGCCTTCGATGGTCAGGGTAAAGTCCGTGCGCCAGTCTTCACCGAAGTTGATGTAGGTTCTTTTGCCGGTTTCGGCCACATCCATGACCGTTCCCTGTACCAGCTCGAAGCGTCCCGCGAGCTGTCCGGTTTCCTCCGGCGCCCGTATGTCATAGAACGGATGTCGCCAGATTCCCCGGCGTAAATCACGGGCTGATTGTTCTGCCACCAGCATCCGGCCCACCACGGCCCGGTTGTCGGGAAAGCTGTAGACCCGGGCCATGCCAAGTCTCAGTACCTCGCCCTGAATCCAAAGGCCGTCATCACGTTTCAGATGCGCCAGCAGGCG
>JAJFIE010000388.1 GCA_021775275.1 Rhodospirillales bacterium
TCACACCGAGCCACGCTGTGCGTCTGGCAGTTCCTGTCACCTGTCTTGATTTCTTCGTGCTCGATCCAGCTGTGCTGCACCCAGTTGTCATGATTGCTCCCTGAAATATCATTTGCGTCTGCCCGGTTCACAGACCGATGACTACATATTATCGACGATAATTCGTGCGTCGGGATAACCGACACCGATCATTTGTTCGAGCAGCATATCCGCTTGCGCCACGTTGGCAACCGGTCCCAGGCGCACACGAAACAGATCAACTCCGTTAATCAGAACTTGCGAGACCTTGACGTCTCCTACCGGAGACAGAATGGCACGCGCCCGGTTGGCATTATCAAATTGTGCGAAAGCTCCTGCCTGTACGTAAATGCCTGTATTTACTACAGGAACTTGCATGATGACAGCTCCTGGCGCTACCGTAACCACGGGTTTGGCGGGAGATTCGAGAGATTCCATGGTGACAGTCGACGCAATCTGCACCGGTGCTTCCGCTACGTCGGCGCCCGGTGGCGGCGCCAGAGATTCTGAGGCAACATTTGCTTTTGGCAATTTGTCGACCGTAATGGGTGAGCCGGATTCGGCCAACAGGGTTCCCCCTTTGGCCTTGGCAGCCAGTTGTCGGCTTTCAGCGGCCAGAATTCTGACGCGCACTTTTGCTGTACCATTGATGCGGAATCCAAGCAGTTGCGATCCCTGCCGGGAAATATCAATGATCCGACCCTTGGCGAAGGGGCCACGGTCATTCACCCGCAAATGAATTTTGCGCCCGTTCTCCAGATTGGTGACCTCCACCAGCGAAGGCAATGGCAGTGTCCGGTGGGCGGCTGTCAGCTCATTCATGTCAAAAACTTCACCGTTTGCCGTCGGTTTGCCATCAAAATTCGGGCCGTACCACGACGCAATGCCGGTTTCATCATATTCGTAATCAACGTGCGGGTAATACCAGATGTTACCAATCTGGTAGGGATCACCGACCTTGTAGCGCCCTTCGGATTTTTCAGTCTGTTGCTGGTTTACGCGTTTGGCCGTATGGATTAGAAACTGCGTTTCCGCGCAGGCAGAAAGAAACATCCCGGCGACAATCAACAAGGTCACACGTGAAAGAATTGAACGAATAGCGGTGAATCCTCTCATGAGCCAGTGTTCCCTGCCGTCTCAGGTGATTTGTGAAACATCCAGAATCCCATGCCTATTCTGGCGCACTTACTGCGCGTAGGCCATGATACGCTTCAGTTCTTAACAATCGGATAATCGTTGGGTATATGGGCAACTAGCCCGACGCCTCGCGCAGTTTCTTCAGCAGGTCCATGGAGGGGTAGGCATCTGGCGGCAAACCGACTGATGTCTGGTAGGTTCTGATGGCATTACGCGTCATGCGACCGATGACACCGTCCGCCCCCCCGGTATCGAACCCGAGGGACGTCAATCGAGTCTGCATTTCTTTTACGTCGGCGCGGGACATGGGTACGTCACTGGCCGGCGGCGGTGTCAGAAAACGACCCTGCCCGGCAATCCTGTCTGCCAGATGGCCGATGGCAATAGCGTAAAAAATTGAACGATTCCATTTAAGTATAGTCTGAAAGTTCGTGTAAACCATGAAAGCAGGACCCTTGTGTCCTGAGGGAATCACGATAGAGCCCTTAACGTCTACCCGGGGCAGGTCTCGTCCATCGGCCCGGCGGACTCCAAGCGATTGCCATTCCGCCAGCGTGCGCTTGGTATCCAGTCCGGCAAGAGCGAAATCGAAGCCGTCCGGCAGTCGGATTTCCCGTCCCCAGGTGCCATTTTTGTCCCAACCGGAGCGCGACAGGTAGTTGGCGGCGGAACCGAAGCCGTCCGACATGTTGTTCCACAGGTCGCGCTTGCCGTCACCGTCGAAATCAATGGCGAAGTCCCGGTAGGTAGTGGGAATGAACTGGAAATTTCCCATAGCCCCAGCCCATGAGCCTTTGACGTCTATGGGCATATCGCCCCGGCTCATGATATCCAGCGCAGCTAGCAACTGGGCGCGGAAAAACTTGGCGCGTCGTCGGTCATGGGCCAGTGTTGCCAGTGCACCCGCCACCGGAAAAGCTCCGAAATAGTCACCAAAGTTTGTTTCAAGCCCCCAGAATGCGATCAGGAAACGGGGGTGAACGCCATACTTGGCCGCGACCTGATCCAGCAGTTTCTTGTGTTCTGCCAGAAGCTCTCTGCCCCGTTTCACCCGTTTGTCGGAGATTGCACCGTCCAGATATTTGCGAAATGTCAGCGTGAATTCTGGCTGGCGGCGGTCCAACTCTATAATCCGTTCGATGGGTGTAACACCGGCAAGCGCGCGGGTCACGACGTCCGTATCAAACCCCTTGGACAGGGCTTCGGCTCGCAACTCAGACAGCCATGTGTCGAAAGGCGGTGCGGTTTCATCGGACTGGGCATAGGCCGTGTTGTGAGTGACCGCCGTCGCGAAAATGATGGCAGTCATGGTGGCTATTTTTAGGAAAATTCGGGTATATTTTGTCTTGCTCATTACCTGGCCTTATCTGAGTCGAATGGGAAGAATGTTCTGCTACGGCGCGGGAATAAGCGCGTCCGATTTTCCTGTCAGGTAATAAGAGGTAAGGCCTAATATTTCGTGTAGGGCTGCGCCAAGACTGCCAAGGCCATTAGTGAGGTAGAGTGGCGGTCCGAATGATTCGTTTCCTTGAAAACCAAAGTCGGTGGGATACGGGATAAGGCCCGGCCATCCGACTTTGCGAAAACTCCCTACAGCGCGCGGCATATGTGTGGCCGACGTGACCAGTATCCATTTCTCATCCGGTTCGGGTTGCAACAATTCAAGGGAATAGAGCGCGTTTTCATAGGTATTACGGCTCTGGTTCTCGAAGATGACCCGTGTCGTATCGATCCCCAACTGTTGCAAGATGGGCGTAACAACATCCGCTTCCTTGATTTCCTGCCGGGTCACCATGCCGGAGCCACCCGTATAGACTAATTTTGCGTCGGGAAATTCCTGGGCGAGTGTTGAAAACCGCAGGATTCGCTCTACGGAACCGCCAAGGGAAATTTCTCCCCGCGCCTTGGTTACATACTGATCAACGGCACCGCCCAAAACGATGATTCCGTTGACTTCAGCGGGCATGTTTTCCGGCACCGGAAACCGGTTTTCAATAAACAGGGAAAAATGCGCACCGGCGGGTATGGTCACAGCAAAAACCGCGAATGCTGCGGCTAACGTTACCAACCAGCGCGCATATCGCTTCCACGGTGTCCACAGCAGAATGGCGCCCGATACCACGAGAAAAAACAAAATGTTGGCGGGTTGAGCAAAGAACCAGACTATTTTCGATACAACAAAAAACATTGCGGATCACGCTACCCTTGTTTGGGCCTGCTCCAGTCCGGACTCCTCTGGAAAACCGAGCATGATGTTCATGTTTTGCACGGCCTGTCCGGAGGCGCCTTTACCCAGATTATCAAGCGCCGCCATGACCACGGCTTGCCCGTATCCATCATTGCCAAATACATGCAAGCGCAGTTCGTTGGTATCGTTCAGAAACTCCGGCTGCAATCCTGTCATTGCCCGCGTCTCAACCAATGGAGCAACAGTCACAAAACGCCGCCCTGCATAGTGGGCACTCAACGCTGCATGGATATCCGATGGCGACGGCGCGCCCGGAAGTGTGTTCAGATGTAGCGGCACCTGAACAATCATGCCCTGACGGAATCGTCCGACACTGGGAACAAATATCGGTCGGGTTGCGAGGCCGCTCCAGCGCTGGATCTCCGGAATGTGTTTGTGTTCCAGCGACAGGCCATAGGCGCGGAAAGCGTCTTTGGTGAAATCCTCGGACGCCGTGTCCTCAAACGAAGCAATCATCTGTTTGCCACCGCCGGAATAGCCAGAGATTGCATTGATGGAAACCGGCCAGTCTGCCGGGACGATGCCGCTTGCCACCAACGGATGCAGGATGGCAATGGATCCATTGGCATAGCATCCCGGGTTGGTGACCCGTGTTGATGCGGCGATCCTTACCGATTGATCCGCATCATATTCCGGCGCACCATAAGTCCAGCCCTCTGCCGTCCGGTGTGCCGTGCTGGCATCGATTATCCTGGCGTCGGGGTTTTCGATCATGGCGACGGCTTCACGCGCCGCCTCATCGGGCAGACATAAAATTGAAAGATCAGCCGTGTTCAGCATATCGCGCCGCCGCGCTGCATCCTTGCGTTCGGCGTCGTTCAGGCTGAGCAGCAC
>JAJFIE010000389.1 GCA_021775275.1 Rhodospirillales bacterium
GCGCTGATCGGCGAGGTGGCCGGGGTTGCAGGGATGCAAGCCCCCATCGCGTTTCTGATCGCATCCGTCATGGCGGGCCTGACCGCCTTCAGCTTTGCCGAACTTTCAAGTCGATTTCCACGCAGCGCCGGTGAAGCCTACTACGTACAGGAAGCCTTCGGTGTGCGTACGCTCTCCGTCGCCATTGGCTTCATGGTCGTGTTCGCCGGCGTGGTTTCCGCTGCCGCCATTGTAAACGCCTTTGTAGGTTACCTGCATGAATTCGTTGATGCGCCGCGCACCATCGCCATCATCGGCATCGTTGTCCTGTTGGGCCTCATCGCTGCGTGGGGCATTGCCGAATCCGTCGTCGCCGCCGGAATTGTGACCCTCATCGAAATCGGCGGTCTGCTTCTGGTGATCTGGGCGGGCGGCAGTGAACTCAGCCGGTTACCGGAGGCACTGCCCCAAATGCTGCCCACCGCCGAGTGGGGGGCGTTCTCCGGCATCCTGGCCGGGGCGGTCCTGGCATTTTTCGCCTTCATCGGCTTCGAAGATATGGTGAATGTCGCCGAAGAAACCAAAAACCCCACAAAAACCCTGCCCCTCGCCATTATCATAACGCTGGTCGTGACCACGTTGATCTATTTGATCATCAGCGTGATCTCCGTTCTCGCCGTGCCACTGGATCAACTGATAGCCCATAACGCGCCGTTGGCGCTCATCTATGAACGCAGCACAGGAAACCCGGCACATGTAATCAGCGCCATCGGTATTATCGCCGTACTCAATGGCGCACTGGTTCAGGTCATCATGGCGTCACGGGTTCTTTACGGCCTCGGCGCACAACGGTTGCTTCCTGCGGCCCTCGCCACCGTTAACCCAATCACGCAGACACCACTGATCGCGACGGGCCTGGTGGCTGGCATCGTCCTCGTGCTCGCCCTGGGTTTCGGGCTGGCCGGGCTGGCGGAAACCACATCCCTGATTACCCTGACCATCTTCTCGCTGGTCAATGGCGCGTTGATTCGTATCCGGCTGCGTGATGGCAAACCGACGGAGGGGGTGTGCTACCCCCTCGCGGTTCCTGTCCTGGGGCTGTTGGTCAGTCTCGGATTCCTTGTAACCGGACTGGCCAGCTAGGCCGCATTATTCAACAGCGAGTTCGGCGATTTCCCGCTTGAAGGGAACGCCGTCGGTTTTCTCCTCACCGACTTCGCGGGCAAAACGGTGTCCGGACCATACAGCGGCGGCGATAGTGTTGGGCGCATGAGCATCACCGATGCGTTCAATAGTCTGGATGCTTGCATCTGCCCATTGGCCACGGCTTTCCTGCAACCCGTCCCACAAGGCAAGATGGGGCAACATGGCGGTGACCAGTACAACCGACGCGGCCTCTAATTCCCGTTCCCGATCGGTGAAACCGCAGGCGATTCGCGCAGCGCCACTCGTGATGGCGATCAGGTTGTGATAGGGAATGATCTCCACACCCATTTCCAGCAGCGCTTTCTGCACCCGGTGATGCTCCAGCGAATTGTTGGTAAAATTGGAAGCATCCGCCGCCGGGGTGACCAACACCACGTCGTTACCATCCTTGCGGAGTTTCTCAGCGACCACCCCGCCCATGTAGTAATGATCATCGTCAAAGACCACAACAGGGCCGGAAAGGTTGGCGCCATCCATCACATGATCGGGTGTGAACACATTCACGCCGCCCGCCCCCGGTAGGGCGTGGCGATTGGAGCGACCAACACCGTCGCCCCGCCAGTGCGCGCCCGTGGCGATGGCGACGTGCTGCGCGCCGAACTCCAGAACATTCTCTGCCGTCAGTTCGCTGGCGCGGTAGACCTCCACATTGCTCATTTGCTGGATCTGGTATTCGCGGTAGTCCTGCACACGCCCCCACTCCGACAGACCGGGAAGTTTGCATTCCCGCGCCACGCGCCCACCCAGTTCCCCGGTCGCCTCGGCCAGAACCACATCGTGACCCCGCTCGCCGAGAATGCGCGCCGCCTCCAGCCCGGCCGGTCCCGCACCGACAACCAGAACGCGGTCGTCGTTCTTCTTCGGATTGACCCGTTCCGGATGCCAGTCCCGCCGCCATTCCTCGCCCACGGTAGGGTTCTGGGTACAGCGCATGGGGATGGCGAGATGATCGCCGATAACACACATGTTGCAGCCAATGCATTCGCGGACATCCTCAATCCGGCCTTCTTCGATCTTCTTGGGCAGAAACGGATCAGCGATCGAGGGCCGCGCCGCGCCGATCATGTCGAGCACACCCTTGTTGACCAGTGACACCATCTTGTCAGGAGACGTGTAGCGACCAACGCCGACAACAGGCTTTGTGGTGACCTTTTTCACAAACGAAATAAACGGTTCCTGAAAGCCGCTCTCGGAAAATCGCGATGTCTGGGAATCGTTATCCCAGTCGCTGATGTTGACGTCCCACAAGTGGGGCATTTCAGCCAGCATTTCGACCACATCGCGGCCTTCGTCCTCACAACTGAGACCGCCGGAACCCAACAGCTCGTCCACGGCGAACCGAACCGGCACACCGCAGGTATCACCGACGGCGTCCAGGGTATCTTCCAGTGTTTCACGGAACAGGCGCACGCGGTTCTCGAGGCTGCCGCCGTACTCGTCGGTGCGGTCATTGTAGCGCCGTGAGAGGAAATGCATCTGCATGGTCAGATCATGGGCGCAATACACATAGATCAGGTCATACCCGCAGCGCTTGGCCCGAAGTGCTGAATCCCTGTGCCACTTGCGGAAGTTGCGAATATCCTGTTTGTCCATGGCGCGGGTATGGCCCGGCTCGTAATTTTCAATAGGCCGGCACGACACTCCCCATGGCGCTTCGCGCGAGTACCGGTTCGAACTGTGGTGACCATTATGCACCAGTTCGATCCCCGCCAACGATCCATGCTCCTGCACCTTTTCCACCATACGGATATGCGCAGGCATGTCCTGATCATCCCACAGGCGTCCTTCATTATGGGGCGTGATATCACTGGTATAGTGAAACTCTACCTCTTCCGTGCAGACAACGGCCCAGCCGCCTTCCGCCTTGACGCCGCGCATTTCAGCCAGTGAAGACGGATGGGTGCGGCCCATGCCATTGCAATGGGGTACCTGATAGAAGCGATT
>JAJFIE010000390.1 GCA_021775275.1 Rhodospirillales bacterium
AGCCGCTCGGGCACCCCTCCAGATTCCTTTCGCCAGTCCTCGACTATGTCAGCGAGGACGCTGAAATATGAGGAAATCCGGTAGCTTGTCAACGCCAAATAAAAAGCCCCGCCCAACCACGCTTCATTGACCGCGAAAACCAGCGGAAAGGCTTGGAGACACCTGTTTGTCCGGCGTGCTATAGGGAGGGATGTCCAAACGCAAAAAATCGCATCATCGGCCCACTCGTCACGATAGCCAGCAACCCGCCCGAACCCGTGAAGGGCACGGTCGTTCGGACAATGCGGCATGGCTATTCGGTCAGCATGCCGTTTTGGCCGCACTGGCCAATCCGAAACGCCAATGCCGGCGGCTGCTTGTGACCGCTGACAATAAAGACCGTGTCGAAAACGCCCTCTATAGCGCATCGGAACAGGGAGCAATTCGCCCTGCCCCTGAAATCGTTGATCGCGCTGCTATCGAACGCCAAATACCGGAAGGTGCTGTTCATCAAGGCATGGCCTTGCAGATCAACCCGCTGGAGACTGTATATATAGAAGACATGATAAAGGGCATGGGCGAAACCGATCCGGCTTTGATCATCGTTGTGGATCAGGGAACGGATCCCCGAAATATCGGCGCTATTTTCCGCTCAGCTGCCGCGTTTGGCGCCGATGCCGTTATCGTGCCTGACCGGCATGCTCCCGAGGTCACGGGCGTCATGGCGAAGGCGGCGTCCGGGGCGCTCGAAACCGTGCCATTGGTGCGGGTAACCAATCTATCCCGTGCGCTGGAACAACTGAAGGAATCCGGATTTTGGTCTGTCGGTCTAGATGGTGAAGGCAGTGACACCATGGACAAGCTGGAATGGCCCACCAGGGCCGTACTGGTTTTGGGTGCGGAAGGCAAAGGACTGCGGCGGCTGACGCGCGAACATTGCGACTATCTGGTGCGAATTTCCATGACCCCGGCCATGGAAAGCCTCAACTTATCGAACGCCGCAGCCATC
The DNA here is from genome assembly GCA_021775275.1 of Rhodospirillales bacterium. Lineage (GTDB taxonomy): Bacteria > Pseudomonadota > Alphaproteobacteria > Rhodospirillales > Casp-alpha2 > JAJFIE01. The sequence goes on from JAJFIE010000390.1 coordinate 989, forward strand.
GCGCTCTATGAGGCGCACCGGCAACGCATTCACTGTTTGGAACCACAATGACACGCCCGCCCCAACATGACATCCTGTTTGAGCCCGTCAAAATCGGACCGGTAACGGCAAAAAACCGGTTTTATCAGGTGCCTCATTGTTGTGGATTGGGCAACGTGCACCCTTCCGCCCATGCCGCCATGCGCGGCGTCAAGGCCGAAGGCGGCTGGGCCGTTGTCTGCCCGGAGGAAACCGGCATCCACCCATCGGGCGACATTATTCCCTCTGTCGAAATGCGGTTGTGGGATGATCGCGATATTCCAGCGGTGGCGCGGATTGTCGACGCCGTGCATGAACACGGCTCTCTCGCCGGTGTTGAACTTAACCACAGCGGCCCGGAAACACCGAATCTGTATTCACGCGAAGTCCCGATTGGGCCCTCTGATCAGGTCGTCACCATGAGCGCGCCGGTTCAGGCACGCGCCATGGATAAAGAAGACATCCGCAATCTGCGTCGCTGGCACCGCAATGCGGCAAAGCGGGGCCGGACTGCGGGTTTCGACATTATCTATGTCTACGCAGGCAAGTTCCTCACCATGCTGACGTTCTTCCTGTCGCGGCGATACAATCACCGGACCGATGAATACGGCGGCAGTCTGGAAAATCGCTGTCGCCTGCTGCGCGAACTTCTCGAAGGCGCGAAGGAAGAGGTGGGTGATACGTGTGGCATCGTCTGCCGGATCAGTGTGGACGAACTGATCGGTCCGGCAGGCATCCACAAGGAAGAAGCCATGGAGATGATCTCCCTGCTGGATCACCTGCCCGACATGTGGGACCTGACCCTCAGCGGCTGGAATAACGATTCGCAAACCTCGCGATTTTCTGACGAAGCATTTCAGGAACCTTTCGTCGCCACCATTAAAGATATATCCAAAAAACCAATTGTCGGTGTCGGGCGGTTTACGTCACCGGACACCATGGCCCGACAGGTGCGACAAGGCGTTCTCGATATGATCGGCGCCGCGCGGCCTTCCATCGCTGACCCTTTTCTGCCGAAAAAAATCGAGGAAGGACGGCCCGACGATATCCGCGAATGTATTGGCTGCAACATTTGTGTTTCCACGGACTTCCAGGCCTCACCGATCATCTGCACCCAAAATCCCACCATGGGGGAAGAATGGCGACGCGGCTGGCATCCGGAATTCATTCGCCCCTCGGAATCGGAATCAACCGTGCTGGTTATCGGCAGTGGCCCCGCTGGTCTGGAATGCACCCAGTCATTGGGCAAGCGCGGATACGATGTCAAGTTGGCGGAAGCCGGTGTTGAACTGGGCGGACGGGTCACCCGCGAAAGCCGGCTGCCGGGACTGTCGGAATGGATCAGAGTGCGCGATTACCGGGTCCAGCAACTGAACAAACTGCCCCGGGTAGAGATCTTCATGGACAGCGAATTGAGCGCGAATAACGTATTGGAATTCGGTTTCGAGCATGTGGTTGTCGCTACTGGCGCACAATGGCGCACGGATGGTGTCGGACGCGCCAATCCACTTCCCATTCCGGTTCATCACGATGCACAGGTGCTGTCGCCTGACGATATTATGAACGGTATTGGCGTTTCCGGTCGCGTGATCGTTTTTGACGACGATCACTATTATCTGGGCGGTGTGTTGGCGGAACACCTGCACGTTCAGGGGTGTGACGTCACCCTGATCACGCCCGCAGCGGACGTATCCAACTGGACCCACATCACCATGGAGCAGGACCGAATTCAGCGAAAGCTCATGGAACTGGGCGTGACGATCATTCCTCACCGAATACTGAGCGAGGTAAAAACCGACTCTATCATGACGAAGTGTGTCTATACGGACACCGTCAAAGAACATGAATGTGACACCACCCTGATGGTCACCAGCCGCATCCCCAACAATGGTATCTACCGACAACTCCAGGCCCGCGAAACGGACTGGCATTCTGCCGGGATCAAATCGGTCCGGATTATTGGCGATGCAAACGCTCCCGCCACGATCGCCTCCGCCACTTTTGCCGGCAGACGGTATGCCGAAGAGCTGGATGCGCCCGATACAGGAGATGCAGTCCCCTTCAAGCGGGAAATAGCCGAACTTTCTTAGGCGCCCGCAAAGACCAGCTCGCTGGCGCGGGCTCGCGTAACGCTAACCTGTTCCGCACTGGCCAGAATGCTCTCCCACGTCACGGCATCAAGCGGAATTCCATCCCTGAGTCGTTCCGTGCGCGCCCGCATTTCCGGCTCTCCGGCTATCAATACCTCGTCCGCGCCCTGCATTAGCGGTGTATCCTTTACATAGGCGATCAAGCGCTCCACCTCCCCCGCCAACGCGCCACCGCCGGGCATGGCGCCGGGTCGGATCAGCAGCGAGAACATGTTATTGGTAATATTGTCGCGCCGTTCATTTTCCGGCTGGATGGTAAACCCTCCGGATAACGCACCGGCAAGCACCTCACACATCAAGGCAAGACCTGACCCCTTATGATCGCCGAATGTCAGTTGGGCGCCTTTTGGCTCATCAAACATGACACCGGGGTCTGTGCTGACGTAGCCAGCAGCATCTACCAATGATCCTTCCTGGACGGGGACACCCTTGTTCCGGGCGACTTCAACCTTGCCGTACGCGATACGACTGGTGGCGAAATCAAGCAATAATGGCGCACCGTGGGCGCCGCCGGGGACCGCAATGCAGATCGGATTGGTGCCAAATCGCGATTCCCGCCCACCGTATGGTGCGACCGTTGGGTCATGTCCCACAACATTGACAAAGAACAGACCGACCAGACCTGCTTCTATCACCTGTTCACCGTAAGCGCCGATGCGGCCAACATGATGGGCGTTCCGCAAAGACCAGATAACGGAATCGTTTTCCTGGCATCGGGTAATGGCGATTTCCGTCGCCTCCCGGGCGAGGCGCTGGCCATACCCCAACCCGCCGTCAAAAGCCACTATACCGCCCGTATTGTGAATGACTTCCAGTGGGACATTACAGAAAAGCCCCTGCTTTCCCATATTCTCCATGTATTTGGAGATCATTTTTACGCCATGGCTGTCGTGCCCCGCGAGATTGGCCTCCACCAGATGATCGCTGACAATCCGGGCCTCATCCCGGTCACTGCCCGCCCCTTCGAATATGGCGCACCCCAGTTTCCGTAATCCGTCGGCTGGATAGAGCCTGATTTCCTGAATGTGTTTATCCATTTTTTATCCATGCCCTATAGATGTCAAAACGACGCATCAATGTCCCCACCCGAATCATCACGACGCGTCATACCCGTCTCCGGCATGGCCCACTCACGTTTTCGGGCGTGACGCGCCGCGCCGGCCGGGTTTGAAAATCGGCGAAAAAAGCCGAGAATTCCCTGCCAGAGTTTCGGCGCCAGCCACACAAACAGGCACAGGCCGATCAATGCCAGCCCCAGAAATACTGCTGGCTTAAACAGCGCCAGTGAGAGGCCAATGAAGACCAGAATATCTTCAGCCAATGAAGCTGCTATATTGGTGAAGGGCTCTGGCGAAACATTGATGGCGGCACGGCTGGCAGCCTTGGTGGCGTGCGATCCCGCCGTCAATGCGCCCCCGGCAACAAGCGCTGCGATGAATTCCGCTTCCTCGCCCAACCCGGTAATATCGAAACCTTCCACTGCGCTGGCGGCAATAAGCGCACCAGCGGGAATGCGAATAAACGTGTGCAGCAGATCCCAGAGGGAATCGACAACGGGTATTTTATCGGCAAAAAACTCAAGCGCATAGAACAACGCCGCGGCGATGAGCACCAGAGGACTTTCCAGCATTTCCAGGCCCGGCGGCAGGTCAACGACGCCAAACAACCCCATGCCACCGACCAGCAGAATAGTAGCGTACAGATTGATACCGCTGGCCCACGCCGTGCCAAGCGCCAGTGTCAGTATTTCCATGGTTTGCATGGGTGTTTCGCCTATTGGTTGGCCGACCGTTGGTTTGTCATCCTGATTCTGGGTTACTGACCAGACTCCGATTGTGTGTCCTGTGAGAGAGTTCCGGCGGCAGCCTTCGCTTTTCGTTCTTCCTGGTTTTTCGCGATATTGGCCTTACGGGCCGCACAGGCGTCGCAACTGTCGCCACTCAGCAAGGATTCCCAGGCCGCCATACGCTGGCGTTCCTGATAACTTTCATAAGCCCAGTAGCCGCCAATCCCGGCAACTACCACCGCAAAAGCCAAAACCATACGTTTGTTCATCATCAGTAATCCTCAGGACCAGCCAGTTGCTTGCGCCCGCCAACAGGAATTGTGACGAATTCCCATGACGGGTGCAATACGCGTATGGATACGGGTTGCAGGACCCCGTATTCGCGCTGTATATGATGCCCACGAAGACAGTTCGGTCAGGTGAGAGACTGTGCTGCGTCCCCAAAGCGCCGGCTTAGCTCAGTTGGTAGAGCGACTGATTTGTAATCAGTAGGTCGCGGGTTCGACTCCTGCAGCCGGCACCATTTGGGCCACGGCAACCGCTATAGGATGATTCCTCAAAACAGGTAGGCAAAACCCAATATCAGGTCATGGGAAACATGACTATCCGCTGTCACCTGATCGCCACCTGAAAACTTACCTGTATCGACTTCGCCGTAGTCGCTGTACCGGTATCCGATTTCCCCAACCCATTCGGGTGAAATAGCGACGCGGACACCCGCTTGCAGGCTGTAGGCGAAATTATCCGTGTCATTGTCTATTGTCTCTGTGGCGCCGCTGTTATCATTTAATGCCCGTGTCGTGCTGGACATATTGCGGGCCCAACCGATGCCGCCCCCCACATAGGGCCGCCACGGGGTGTCCGTCGCCACGTCATAAAAGACGGAAAACATGAGCGATGTGGTGCTCAGATCATCTTTATAGCCGACTGCCGGGGTGTTTTGCTCCCGTGTATTGAAATCGTTGCGAAAACGATAGGAAAATTCCATTTCCGTACGCAGGGGAATGCCTTGGCCAGACCAGTGATAGCCCGCCAAAGCACTCGCGCCAAAGGTTGTATCCGTATCGTCGCCGACGGACACAAAGGCGGCGCCGCCACCGCCAGTGAGTGTTTCCCCCTCCACGGAAGAAATCGCCGGAAGCAGTCGCCCGCCCAGATAAAAACCAAGATCTCCGGTATCGGCGCGCGCCGGCACAGAAAGAAGGCCGGTCATGAATATCGCGCCCGACAATATGAGCGATTGAGGAACTGATTTTCTCATGCAACGCTTCTGATAAACCTGGAATTGATAAATACGGCCACTATTAGGGTGCTTTATACCAGTGAGGTCAATGGGACAAGGCGCTACAACCTATAATGCAGCCGAATTCCGGAATTATCCATCCCACGGTTCCGATCACTGCAAAGGCCGCCGTGGGAGACGTGATCGAGGAACGCCGCCAAGGCAATATCTTCCGTAATACGGTACCCAAGCTCCACGGATTCCCGGAACAACCACCTGCAACCCAATGCCCGACGCCCGTCGCTATCGGTCTCTTTGCCATCGTTGCCGTTATGAACCGCCATACCAAGACTCACGCTGGAAAAAACATCGCCGACAATATCAAAGTCCCACATCAAGCCGCCATAAAGGAAACTGGTATCGTCCCCTGCGTTGACAGACGCGCCCGCAAACGGTCGGGGCTCGCCGATGGCATCAAACAAGTCAGGCGATGTAAAAAGGGTTTCGAAATTCAGGTCAACACCGCTTTCTGTTTTAGAGGCAATGGGCCCCGCATTGTGGGCAAACACACCAAAACGTAATTCGGAAATTATAGATGTATCCGAATTGGTGGAAACATCCGGCTTCTGCACAGAATCCGGCGCAATGGTGACACTGTTTGATTCCGAATTTCCCTGAAGGCTCATTGTCGGCATGATTACAGGTTGCGGGGCATCATTCTGGCTTTGGCCAAAGCCAGGATACTGGCTGGCAAAATCGTAAAGTCCGGACGCACTGTTAGCTGAGTCTGCCATCACCATTGTGACCAGACAGGCAAACAATGCCGCGACAATTGTGCGATACTGAACATACATGGATTTACTACGTATCAAAAAAACCAGACCCCCGACTCTGACTGTAAGCCCCATAGTATCGCACTCGACGCACATTATTATTGAGTCAGCAATGTCATTCTGCAATGAAACAGCTTACCCTGAACAGCATTCAAATGGCCAGTTTGGTCGAAACTGATCTCGCCCACGTGCGTGATTCTGGTTTCATTTGCCTGTGATAACCAAAAATTATTGTGATAATTTTATCACAATTCAGGAATATGGATGAAATTCCTAATTTTTGGAGCCTTAGACGGTTGAATTGCCATTGCCCGTGACTCTTCAGCTTGTTATAGAATAGACCATATGTGTTTAGTGACAATGTGATAGGGCTGACAGCTATGATTACATCAAAATTGAAAATGACTTTGGCAGTAGCGGGATTAACCGGATTTGTTCTGGCGTCACCGGCTGCGGCTGAAGAAATGATGTCCAATTATTATGTTGGCGTATCGGGACTCGGCTCCGCCGTGAGCGATGTTGAATTCGATAATAACCGTGGCGGAACCAAGCATACCGCGGATTTTGATCTCGGATATGGTGCTTTGCTGCGTGGCGGGTACGACTTTGATGGAATCCGTGCAGAGTTGGAAGCCGGTTATCGCAATGTGGATGTAGATTCAGTCGACTCAAACACTAATCCCGGGGGCGATGTCAATCTCTATACAATTATGGCCAACGTCGCTTGGGATATCGACATTGACTCAGACGTGACACCCTATCTCTCGTTGGGTCTGGGCGCCGCCTTCGCTGAAGGCGACATTGCTTACGATATTGCCGGTCAGGTCCGCGAAACGAAGAACATTTTCGGTGTCGCTCCGGCGGGCCAGATCGGTGTTGGTCTCGGCTACGCCTTGACAGATTCGGCGAGCCTGGTCGGCGGCTATTCATTGCTGGCCGCACCAACGGATGATACGAACGAAAGTGAAACAATCCTGATTCATAGCGTCCAGGTTGGTCTGAACTTCAGTTTCTGATATCAGCTACGTCAATATTTAGTGCCGGGTCTGGCTGGTTGATTGCCGGTACCCGGCACAATTGTTTCTGGGCATCATTGACCGACGATCTGGCATTTCTTTGCGGCGGCCTGAAGTTTCCTGTCCACGTCAAACAGCAGGTACAGGTCCTTGATCCATGTTTTGCCGAGACGCTTGTTGACCATCTGCATGGCGGACTGTCCCGCGTTTCTCAGGTCATCCAGACTGGCCCTGCCACCGCCTGAAACTGAACGCCCCAATGCCAGATTAATCGCATCAATCAGGTTGGGACCATAGTCGCAGATACGAGAGGCCAGTCCAAAATCCTTGATAATCAACACAGGAATCAGAATGGTTCCCTGGGCATTTCCACCTTCTACCTGACCCGACCAGAAAAACGTCTCTAGCACCACAACGTTGGTCCCGAGCTCAGCTACTTCTTCAATCCCTAAGCGGCCAAGCGGATACCCCTCATCCGATAACTCAAGCTGTGGCCTCTTCGGGGGTTCCGGCTCTGCCAGCGGGGTTGCCGTCTGCTCCTGATCAGTTCCGTTTTGTGCATCAGACGGCTCCTCCCCGTCACTACCGAAAAGGAAAAACATTGCAAGTGCCGCAATGACGACAACGAATAGCGCCACGCCACCTAATGCCAGTATCGTCGCCGAATTCTTCCCTGCTTCGCCCTCCCGGCGCTGTTTTTCGTTCCTTTTCTTTTTCCGCTTGTTCTTGGCGTCTTCTGCAGCTTCCTTTTTCTTCTCGGCTATATAAGCCGCAGCTTTCTCAATCCGCCCATCCTTGATACGGCGCAGCAGGTTGATTATGGACTCCTGCATTTTCGGAAGATCTTCCAATCCCTCCGTTTCACCAAGAATAGAGTCCAGCTCTTTCAAGAACCGTTGGACCTGGATTTCATCGTTTTTTCGGGTGAACAACTGCTGGATAACCGTAACTGTTATCTTGTGCAGAATTTGTTTGTTACCGGCATGGGAAAGGGCAGGAATAATGCCGGTCTCCGGGTGCTCGAAAACCGTTTCCCAGTCAATAGTCCCATCTGGCGTTTGTGGCCAGTCCGGCTTTTTTACATCAGACATACGTGTGCCGCTCAAGTGTGCAAACAAATCGTTGCATACATGATACACCCAATATCCTTAACCAGGCGTGACGTAGAACACACATGGTTGGAAATAAGCGTTTCGGCAAATTACCGGAAAACGAATTATTCTGCGGCATTCGTCGCCGCTGCGGCGACCCCGGGCAGGAAGATACAGTAGAACTTGCGAACGTATTCGTCGCTTGTCCATTTATACGGCGCACTTTTTGGAACGAACGCCGCATCACCGGCACGGAAGACCTGATCATTTCCGGCGCCATCGGACAAGGTTACGGCGCCTTCGAGAATGCACATGAGTTCGTAGCGATTGAATGGCGTAACAGGGCGCTCAAATGCCTCGCTGTCCCAAAGGCCAACCATGAACTGCCCCGTCGGGTCCACATGATACTCATGCTCACCCTGTTTCGGAATATCGCCAATAAATTGCGAGGTGTCAGCAATATCGCTGACGGCGACCGCATCATCGGCGTGGGGGCGAATAAGGCGAAGGCTGCCAGGGTCGTCCACAGATGCCCCTGACACATCATCAAAAATGACGAAATATTTGCGGACATAGTCCGGCTGCTTCCACTGACAGACCAGTCCCTTGGGAATAACGAAGGATTCGCCCGCGCGAATGGTCTCTTCGGAGCCATCCGCAAGCACCATGGTCACGGAGCCTTCCAGAATAAACATGAACTCATTGACGTCATAGGGCGCCATGGTACCGATAAACGGCGTACAATCCCATACACCTACCATTAGGCCCATATCCGTATCGTTGAAGTAAAGATGCCCCCGTTGCACGGGTGAGCCGCTCTCAATGGTATTTGGATCAATCGGGTCCCATTCCACCATACCGGTGTCGGTGGGACCATGGGGCTCCATCCGGGTAATTTTTGGCTCACTCATCATAACCTCCTTATGTCGCTTTAATTTCGTGCATGCCAACTATGCCATGGCTTCGTCGAGAAACGCCGCAGAAACGTCAAGGTAGAGCTCCACATCGGCGGCAGTATGAGAAAACGACGCGGCGGGGCCGGCTGAACTGATTGCCTCCCACACACCATGGGTCAGCATGAACAGCCGTTTCGCGGTAGTGAAGTCCGGATACAACGAGAAGGCCGCTTCGGATGCGGTCCGTGGCAGGTCCGCCGACAAAATCCAGCCTGATCGTCCACCAATGCGTGGAGCACGCCACTCGAAACCTCGTTCTCGGAAGATTGCTTCCAGCCCCACGCCCAGTTGCTCGCCCCGCTCGGCATTGTCGGCATAGGCGTGTTCCGTCAGGCATGTTTCCAGCGAGACACGGGCAACCGCCATCCCCAGGGCACTGGCGTAGGTCGTGCCGCCGATCATCAGCCCGCCCGTCCGGTCCCGGTCGAGATGCCGTTCGGAGATTGCTGCCAGCTCCTCGCTCATACCATAGGCGCCGAAAGGAAACCCGCTGCCCAGCCCCTTGCCCAGGGTCTGTAAATCGGGCTCGATGGACCACAACCGGGTCAGCCCGCCATAGGCAAAGGCATTGGTGTGGGCCTCGTCCATGAGCAATAGCACGCCGTTCTCACGGGTCATGCGCCGAACCTCGGCCCAGAAACCGTCATCGGGAAACACAATATTGGTGTTGGTGAGCATGGGTTCGGCCATGACACAGGCGACATCGCCCGGCGCGAGCGCCGCTTCCAGCGCATCCAGATCATTGAACGGAATAACCCGCGCACCTTCCAGCGCGCCTTTTGCAAGCCCGATACCTTCCGCGACAATTTCACCGCCCTCGTCGGCCACCAGGGTATCATCCAGATGGCCGTGATACTTGCCCTCGAACATTACCAGAATATTCCGTCCCGTGGCCACACGGGCGAGACGGATGATCTCCGCATTTGATGCGGACGCCGAGCCGGTAAACTGCCAGAACGGCAGGCCACTACGTTCCGCCAGCAGCTCTGTAGCAACGATGCCGTCTTCGGTCGGAAGCAAAAATGATGACCCTTTTGCCGCACGCGCGGCAAGGGCGTCCGTAATGGCCGGGGGCGCAAACCCCAGTGCGGCGGCCAGATCAGCCTGGTTCATATCCAGATAGCGATTGCCATCCACATCGTCAAAATATGCCCCGTCACCCTGGGTCACATACATGGGCGGATGCTCATAGAGTCCCGCCATCCACGCCATGGGAACAGCATTGGGTTGTGATTTCCCCGCCCGTTTCCCCAAATCAATGGACTTGGGGATCATGTCCGTGAAATGCCTCATTTCGCGCTCATGGATCATCCGTAATTTTTGTCCGTCGATACCAAACGGTTTCATGAAAATAGCCTTTTCATCGCACGTATGACGCGCCATTCACATCGATGGTCGCCCCCGTCGCGTGAGGAGCCAAACCGGATGCGAGAAAACAGATGGTATTGGCGACATCGGACGGGGGCGCGATATCGCCCATGGGGATATCGCGGACCACCACATCGCGAAGCGCCGGATCGTGCTTAAAGGACTCAATGGCCATATCGGTCTCAACAAAACCCGGCGCAACGGCATAACACAGGATGCCGTCATGAGCGTACGCCCGGGCGATGGTTTTCATGAGTGAAATCATGCCACCCTTTGACGCCGCATAGGACCAGTATTCCGGCCCATCGCCCCGCCACGATGCCCGGCTGGCTACATTGACGATCACACCGCGAACGCCTTCACTCCCACCCTCGCGCCCGACATCATCCTTCCGCCAGGCATTGACGGCCTGGCGGCATAAATCCGCCGTGGCAATCAGATTGATCTGCAAGGTTCGTTGCCAGTTTTCCGACCATTCCGCGTCCGGCCCATCGACAGGGCCCGGCGCAAACACCCCGGCATTATTGACCAGCACGTCAACCTGACCTTTCCAGGCACAAGATTCCTGCCATAGCGCGGTCGCCGCACCCGGCTCGTTCAGGTCTGCCTGAACCAGATGGCAATGGTCCTCCCCCGACGCATGAGCCGTGCTCTCTGCGGCGGCCCTGTTTGATCCATAGTGAAGCACCACATCGCCACCTGCTATGATGAGCGCTTTGACCGTCGCTGCGCCAATGCCACGCGATCCACCCGTGACCAGAATTACTGTCCCGCTGAAATCAATCATCTGCTTCCTGTTGAAACGTTTTCTTTCACCCTTGCTACACCCATCCCGGCATAGACGGAACAGCACATTTGGGATAAAGGGGGTATCATGACCAATTCAACCATCCTTGTAATCCAGGGCGCCGCTGCGTTAGCCGATGTTCCTGGACTGGATTCCATCACGGACAAGGCGGAAATCCGCTTTGCACCGGACAAAGAATCGCTTTTGTCATCCCTTCCCGGCGCGGACGCCCTGTTCGGTTGGGATTTCCGCGCCGATGACATCGAAGCCTGCTGGAACGCTGCCAGTTCGCTCAAATGGATCCACTGGAGCGGCGCCGGTGTCGACGCCGCCATGTTTCCTGGCCTGGTAGACAGCGATGTCACGCTAACCAATTCGCGCGGCGTATTTGACCGGGCCATGGCGGAATGGGCGCTGGGCATGATGATCGCACACGCCAAACTTCTGCCGGAAACCTTGTTGTTCCAGCAAAATCGGGAATGGAATTATCGTCTGAGCACACAGATGCTGGGACAGAAGGTTGCAATTGTCGGTGTCGGTAACATTGGACGAACCATTGCGCGCATAACAAGCGCCTTTGGCCTCAAAGTCGTTGGCGTTGGCCGATCAGCCCGTGACGGCGATGCAGATTTTGGTCACATCCATGGGCAAGACGAATTGAACGATGTTCTGGCAGATGCCGACTATGTGGTGTTGATCACACCATTGACTGCCGATACACGAAACCTGTTCGACCAAACCCGCTTTGCCGCCATGAAACCCGGCGCCATGTTTATCAATATCGGACGTGGTCAACTGGTTGACGAAACCGCACTCATCGCCGCCCTTGAAAGCGGTCATGTAGGATGCGCGGCGTTGGACGTGTTCTGCGAAGAACCTTTAGGTGAAGCGAACCCCATATGGGATGCCCCCAATGTAATTATCTCGCCCCACATTTCCGGCGATTTTACCGAACACCTGCAAGGTATTGCCAATCTGTTTTATGATAATTTTGCGCGCTATCAGTTGGGGGAAGACTTGCTTAATGTGGTCGACAAATCTTGTGGTTTCGTGCCTTCATCATCTGCGTAACGGGCTTCGTGCCACGCGATATCGCCAAAGCTGGCGTCAATCATGCACAGACGTTTGAAATAGTGGCCTACAGGAAATTCCAGGGTCATACCGATTCCACCGTGCAACTGAATACCTTCCTGTCCAACCTTGCGACCATATCGGCCAACAAGGCTTTTGGCGGCTGAGACAGCTTGGCGACGCTGTTGGGGATTGCCATTATCGCATGCCGCAGCAGCCTCATAAGCCATGGATTGGGCCATTTCGCACATCATGTAAACATCGACCATGCGGTGTTGCAGGGCTTGAAACGATCCCAGCACCGCACCGAACTGGGTTCGGGTCTTCATATACTCCAGCGTCAGCTCGTAGACCGCCCACATGATCCCGGTGGCTTCCGCCACCACTGCCGCCGCCGCATAATCGAGCACGCCCTCAACCACATCGTAAGCATCCCCCTCCTCTCCCATGAGGCCGGATACCGGGATTACCGCACCATCAAAGAAAACATCCGCCGCCCGATTGCCATCCTGCGTCGGATACGCTGCAATCTGCACTCCATCTGTACTGGGGGAAACGATGAACAGGGACAAACCTTTTGCATCCCCGGCTTCTCCGCTGGTGCGCGCCAGAACAACCAGGTCGTCGGCGCTGTCGGCATGGAAGACGGCGCACTTCTCGCCGTTCAACTCATAACCATCACTACCACGAACCGCATGCAGCATCGTCCCTGCAATATCGTAGCCCGCCGCCCGCTCGGCATAGGCGAAGGCCAGTTTTCTGGTGCCATCGATTACATCCTCCAGGGAACCCTCTCCGGTTTCAGCCTGCTCAAGCAGTTTCCCGGCGAGCAGGACCGTCGCCACATAGGGACCCGTGAGTAATGTTCGCCCCATCTGCTCCATGACCAGCATGGTATCGATGGCGCCACCACCGAGGCCGCCGGATTGTTCGGTAAAAGGCAATGCCAGAACGCCCAGATCGGCCAACGTTTGCCAATGTTCCGGGGAGTAGCCGGGATGAGTATCAATGATCGCCTGACGTTTCTCAAACGGCGCGTTGTCGCTCAGAAACCGCGATACGGTATCGCGTAACAGCACCTGTTCCTCATTCAATTCAAAATCCATGGCTCACAGTCCCAGCACGGCTTTGGCGATGATGTTCTTCTGGATTTCGTTTGATCCGGAATAGATCGATGTTTTGCGAAAATTGAAGTAGGCGCGGGTTGCGTGACCTGCATTCCCGGGGGCTCCTGTCGGTGCAACAGTTCCTTCCGGAAGCGCCAGATGCGCGTCATAACCCAGAGCTTCCATCGTTAGTTCATAGACACGTTGTTGCAATTCCGTGCCACGAACTTTCAACATGCAGGCCTCGGCCCCCATGGCATCGGCGCCGCCGGGGCGAAACAGAAACCGCTGCTCGGTCACTTCCAGCGCCCGTAATTCGATCTCCACCCGACCGATTTTTTCTGCAAATGCCGGAGTTTCCATCAATGAAACACCGTTTCTGATCGTCGACATGGCCAACCGTTTCAACCGACCCAGACTTGCCAGTGAACGGGAAATCTCCGCCGTACCAAAGCGTTCAAGCCCAAGCATGAATTTGCCAATTCCCCACCCCTGATGCTCATCGCCCAGTCTGTTCGCCACAGGCACACGGACGTCATCGAAAAAAACCTGATTGATCTCATAGGTTCCATCGTAGGTGAGGATCGGCGTCATGGTCACGCCCGGACTCTCCATATCAATCAGAAGCACAGAGATGCCCTGTTGCTTTTTTCCGGAGCTATCCGTGCGGAACAACCCGAACATCCAGTCACAGATATGACCGTCCGTGGTCCAGGTCTTCGATCCATTGATGATATAATCATCACCGTCTTTTGTGGCTTTGCACTGCAAGGATGCTAAATCCGATCCCGCATTGGGCTCCGAAAACCCCTGACACCACAAGGCATCACCCTTCGCAATGGGGGGCAGAAAACGTTCCTTCTGCTGATCCGTGCCAAACTCCATGATGGTGGGGGCAAGCATGCCGACACCGAAGGTCAGGGACCTTGGTG
>JAJFIE010000040.1 GCA_021775275.1 Rhodospirillales bacterium
CTCCCCGGCGCGACACCGACCTCCTCTGGCTCCAGATCCAGTTTCATAAGGTTTTCATCTACCATTGAATCCTCCAATGGATCGATGGACTGAGCAATGGTCAATTCCGGCGTCTTGGTCACCAGAGCCGCCGATTCCGGCGTCAGCAGGCCAACATCATCCGCAAGGCCATCCGTAGATTCGGGAACGGTTTGCACCGTTTCCGGAACACCCGCGTCACGTTTATCACCCGAAGCAAACCCTTCGGGGAACTCTTCCCGTAAAGCTGTTTCCGGATCGTAGTCGGGAGCAAATGTCGGTTCCGCTGCGACAGATAACGGTTGATCCATTGTTTCATTGCCACTGGAGTCGATACGCGAGAGGCCTTCACCGGATACCACGATGGTTTCCTGCGGCGGCGGCGTCAGGTCGATTTCGGACGCCCCTCTGTCAACCCCGGTGACTTCCGGCATGCCCTCAGGGTAGATTTCCACCTCGACAATTTCATGGATGGCAGGAACGGCCTGCGTCACAATAACGGCTAGAGTATCAGGTGACAGGCGCGCCCAACCGTCCCGTGAAACAGCCGTTTCCTGGCGGTAATTTCCTAACAGGGTACCGCCGGCGCCATATACAGCCCAGTTGACATTCAACCAGATAATATCACCACCATCGCTGGCTTCTTCAATCCATCCCGTCAGCATGGGATTTGTATCATTGGAGAGGCTTGCCGATCTGGCGGGATATCCGGCTTCCCGCATTCCCCATGCCATCTTCTCACCCAGCGCGCCGCCAACAGTGGAACTCAGGCCTGCCAACGGCAAAACCAGTAACTCGCGCGTTGTGGTGGTGTCAGGCGGCGGCAGGTCCTCGACAACCACCGGCGCGGTTTCGCATGCGGCCATGATCAGGAGCATTCCTGAAGTGGCAATGATCGTTAAAAACCTGAACATGGCCAAGATGGTACAGAAGACCTGCCGAACCGGGCAAGCCGATAAGGGGCTGGAACCATAAATCTCATTCAGATATCCTGTCGCAAATGCTGTGGTGTGACCCGGCTATTGTGTGAAGACCGTTTCCAGATCACGCTCCAGAATGGCCAAAATCCCCTCCAGTCCACCACGCGCAATATAGACCGCCGTATCCCCCCATTCACCATGCAGGGAACCGCGGACTATGTCATTTCGCTGGGTTACGCGGCCTATTTCCTCACCTTGCGCATTGCTGACGACCCAGACAATAGTAATGTGCTCCTGTGTCGCACTGCGTACAGCCACATCA
Source organism: Rhodospirillales bacterium (assembly GCA_021775275.1). Taxonomy (GTDB): domain Bacteria; phylum Pseudomonadota; class Alphaproteobacteria; order Rhodospirillales; family Casp-alpha2; genus JAJFIE01. The sequence continues at coordinate 1,261 of JAJFIE010000040.1, forward strand.
ACGACACCCTGCACATAATGGCTGGCCAATCCGGGCGTCAACGCAAACGGCAACTTGTTCCGCGTTAAATCTTCAAAAATAGCCTGTGTCAGTGCCGCATTGCCGTCACCGGGCGCACCGGTGACTTCATCCAGCCATAAACCGAAATCCCGTATGTTTTTTAATCCGGACGTTACTGGCAACGGTGGCGGCGTCGGTGGCGGCGGCAGTAACGCCGCAACATTCGCCACCCCCTGAATTTCAGCCGCAGTATCGCCCGAGGCTTCGATAATACCGTCAGCATTAATACGCCCAAGCTCCTGCCCCGGTATTTGAGATTCGGATATTTGAGATTCAGGCATGCCAGGTTCGAGCATTTCCGGCTCGAATGCTGGCTGTGCAGGTATTACAGGCATGCCGGGTATGGTTGGCGCATTGGACGGGCGGCCCAGAAAGATTGAAAAATCCGCCGCTGCCTCCTCGCCAACAATCTTCAGCATGGCAGGTGAGCCATAAGTCCACGAATCCGGGCTACCCCGCACTCCTTGTGTCAGATAGGCGATTTCTTTTCCTTCACCATCGTGCAAAACCCAATGCAGCGCTGCAACCGTCGGTGCATGGATAGGCTCCAGGGCCTCTGCGGTGCCGGAAACCTGGAAATCTGCATTGGTTTCAGTGCTGGCGCCGGCAATCACTGCGCGGGCCACATACCCGCGCTGAACCAGGGCAGCAGCCACAGATTGAGCCAGCAGATCAGCCATGGGTGCGGGGGGACCTTCGGGCGGTTGGATGACCACGCCTCCTGTCCCGGCAACACCTTCTATCGGACGATCACCAACTGGCGCACAGGCTGTCATGCCGAGCAGAATGGCAAACAGACTGAGCATGGCAAGTTTCCGCAGAATAGTGGCAATCCCTTTACATCAAAACGCACGTTCCGAGAAGAATCAGCACCGTAAAACAACATAGCAGGATGATATGTGGCATGTGTGGGGCCCTTTACTTGACCACCAGATCCCGGGATGCAGTCGACAAACGTTCGTTTCCATTGCTGGTCACCAGCACGGTTTCGCCCAGGGTCATGGCCAGCCCGGCATCACTGTCAAAGATGATCATGTGGGTGAAGATCACCATGCCCGGCTCAAACAACACGGGGTTGCGTTCATACAGCATGGGCCAGTCCATCCAGTTGGGTGCATAGGTGGCGCCAAGGCTATAACCACAGGCTTTCATGCGATGGGCCGCAAGTCCTCGGCCATCCATTGCACCCGCATGAGCCTGAAAACCATCGCCAAAGGTATTCCCGGGCCTGATACTCTCATGCACAGCTTCCAATGCCTCGAGCGCCGCATCATACAATTCCAGTTGCCGCGCAGGTGGCGTACCGAAACACATGGTGCGCATCATCGCTACATGGTAGAGGCGATAGGCCCCTGCCCATTCCAGGGTCAACTGATCCTGCGCATCGATTTTTCGTCGACCTGTATGATAGCGACACAACAAAGCATCACGCCCCGATCCAATGATGACGTCGTTCGCCGGAAAATCACCGCCGCCCCGGAAGATAGCGCCTTGCAGAGCCGCCAGCACCTCGCCTTCGTCAACACCAGGGCCAGCGACCGCAACAGACGCGTTCCATGCCGCATCAGCAAGCTGTCCGGCTTTTCGCACATAATCAATTTCCGCCGGACTTTTCACCACCCGGAGCTTCGAGACCAACAGGGACGCATCAGAGAGTGTGCAGAACCCCTCCAGGGCAGCATCCAGACGGCGACCATTCCGCGCTGTCAGGCCATAGGATTCCCACTCAACCCCCAACGTCTTCCCGCGGCATCCGTGTTCTTCCAGAATATTTCGTAAATCATCGGACGGATTGGCGTCAGGCGCATCGGGCCAGATACGTATATCGCGAATAATCGATGTAATCTGCGCCTGGCGCAGGTCCGGTGCTCGGGTCAACAGTGTCATGGCGCCATCAGCGCCCAAGTATAGACACTGGAAGAACACGTAGCCGAAAGTATCGTAGCCCGTCAGATAGTACATGGTTTCCTGACGAAAGATCAGCAGGCCGTCCATCCCCTCCTTGACCATGGCCTCGCAGGTCCTGCTGCGACGTCCGGCTAACTCGGCTTCACTGAAATAGATGGTCATGGTTACAGCGCCTCTGTTCAGGTCATGGTGATTCGAGAGTGATCACGGATATCTGTCTGCCGTAATCGGGCTCATGGCGATGTGTCATCCGCCGGTAGCTAAAAAACCGTCTTTCGTCGGTATAGGTATCAATGGACAGATCGTCGATATGACCAACGCCCAGATTATCAAGCCGGGCATAAACGTAACCGGGCAAATCAAACTGAAAATGCCCACCTCGCATACCTTTGGTAAAAAACCGTGTATTCCCCATGTGTAGCGCTACGATAGTTTTCATGAAATCGTTGCTGACTTCATAGGATTGCTGGCGAATGCAGGGGCCAATTGCGGCATGAATACGCCTGGCGTCCGCATCCATTTCCTCCATAGCAGCGATGGTTGCCTCCAGCACGCCACCGGATGCTCCTTTCCAGCCTGCATGTGCCGCACCGATAACACCGGCATCCGGATCGGCAAACAGCACCGGCACGCAGTCCGCCGTCAGGATGCCAAGGGCAATGTCTGGCACAGCACTGACCATGGCGTCGGCCTGCGGTGCGTCAGACTGTTTCCAGGGCTGATCAACAATAGCCACACTGGATGAATGAACCTGATAGAGGGTGACCAGCCCGGATGACGTGACCCCTATTTCCTCGGCTACACGGGTGCGGTTCTGTCCGACCTTTTCAACATTGTCAGACGAGCCGGGGCCACAGTTCAAGGATGCGTAGATGCCGTCACTATGCCCACCCTCGCGGGTAAAAAACCCGTGGCGAATACGATCCATGTTGGCGAATATGGAAGAAGTCAGCATATGCGGTTTTACCTCGGCTTTGCCATCAAGGGAAGGACATGGCGCACATCCGCACATGATCGACGGAAGTCCTTGTTAACTCAGGCCGGGCAGTGCGTCGATGTCCGGTGCGGAAACTCCCAAAACCTTGAACAACATACCCATTTGAGTCGAATCGACCAGCCGGCCTGCGCCCGAAATAACGGCCGCCGCCTGCGTGTCGTTTGTTGCACCGGCGGCAAGACGATCAGCGCGCATGGGCAATCCCAACGCATTCAGGAATGCACTCTGCGTGACCGGACCGTGAACCCGCGCGCGTGCATTTACCGCCGTACGGCCTAGCGCCGCGAAATCCACATGGGCGGTCACGTCCTGCTCGCCGGGTGCTTCCAGCACATCAGCAAACCGGTGATCCTGAACAGCCTGCAGGGTCTCACCCGGCATGGTTTCCATATGCCCATAATCGATGATCAGCGCCGCACCGCCCTGCCCGGCCAAACGGTCTGCCAGTGTATGCATGATGCGGAGTCCGGCGGGTGAGGTTTCTGCCCACGTCCCGTCCGCAGCATCCCGTAAAAATTCGGGTACGAAGTGCTGTTTCACCGACTGCCCACTCAACTGGAATACCAGGGCATCCTTTGCTTCGTTCAGACCCACCATGCGTTCACGCCACGATGCCAGAACGCGTTGGAACTGGCGCACGGGGAGCGCATCAAAGAATTCATTGGCGACAATGATGGCGGGACCTTCGGGAACTTGAGACATATCCCGATGCCATTGTGGCTCCGCATCGTACGCAGAGAGCGCCATCCGTTGTTTTTCACTTAACGCAGTGCTCATTTCAATCAGGTGAATATTGGCGGCGGCATGAAATCCGTTTACCGATTTCGTGGCGTGGAGCGCATCGGCCATAAGTGTGCCTCGCCCCGGCCCCAGTTCCACCAGATGGAAGGCGGCAGGTTCCCCCATGGTCCGCCACACGCCAGCGCACCACGCACCGATCAATTCGCCAAAAATCTGGGAAATTTCCGGCGCAGTAATGAAGTCGCCGCGTGCGCCAAGCGGATCACGGGTCGTGTAGTAACCGAATTCGGGGTGACCAAGAGCCTCTTCCATGAACTGGGCAACGCTTAACGGGCCACCACGCTCGATACGCCTGCGCAAATGAGCAAACAGGGCGGTCATGGATCTCATTTTTCAGCGGTCGACCGATCCTTGCGGTTGGCGTAGACAATCAAAGCCGCACCGATCAATAACATGGGGATCGACAGCAACTGCCCCATGGTCATGCTACCTGTGATAAATCCCAAATGAGCATCCGGTTCCCGGTACAACTCGACGATGCTGCGGGCCAGTCCATAACCCACCATGAAAACACCGATCCGCGTACCATGACGGCGGCGTACGATTTCACTACGCGAAATCACCATCAAGACCACGAACAGAACCAGGCCTTCCAGACCGGCCTCATAAAGCTGACTGGGGTGGCGCGGGTCTGGTCCACCACGGGGGAAAATAACCGCCCATGGCGCATCGGAAATACGACCGAATAACTCGCCATTGATGAAGTTGGCAATCCGCCCGAAAAACAGACCCAGTGGCGCCACGCATCCCATCAGGTCGCCAAACAGTAACGGGGGGATATTGCGTTTTCGCGTGAACAGGATCGCCGCCACAATGACGCCCAGAAACCCGCCATGAAATGACATGCCGCCCTGCCAGACTGCAAAGATGCGCATGGGATTATCGATGTAATACTCGGGGCGGTAAAATAGGACGTAACCAATTCGCCCCCCCAGAATAACCCCCGCCGTGGCCCATACGAGAAAATCATCCACATCAATTTCTGTAATCTGATCCGCTGTCCCGCGGGCCAGTCTGCGCATCAGCTGCCAACCGAGCAGAAGCCCGGCAATGTAGGCAAGCGCATACCAGCGGATAACAATAGGGCCGATCTCGATCAGCACCGGATCAATGGCGGGAAAGGTAAATGCGAATAGCATGGATTGGACCTCAGTAATTCATTAGCGGTACGGGTCTGTTACGTGCAGGTAATCCTGCACGTAAGTTTTGACGCCATCTTCAAGTGATGTGGTCGGATGATCATACCCGGCAGCGTGCAGTCGTTCCATTCGCGCCTCGGTAAAGTACTGGTATTTGTCGCGGATATTTTCCGGTGTCGGCACAAACTCGATCATGGGTTCCATGTCGAGCGCCCGGTAAACCGCCGACGCCAGATCAACAAAGCTGCGCGCCTGGCCCGTACCACAGTTAAACAGTCCATTGACGTCCCGGTTGTCCAGCAACCACATGATGATACGGACACAATCGTCGACCCAGACAAAATCCCTGAGCTGACCACCGTCCTCATAGTCGGGATGATGGGATTTGAACAGACGCGCCGGTTCGCCAGCAATCGCCCGGGGATAGACCTGTGACACGACGCTCTGCATGCCACCCTTGTGATATTCATTGGGTCCGTAGACGTTAAAAAACTTCAACCCAACCCATTGTGGCGGCCTCAGATCACCATTTGCGACCATGCGCGCCACGCGCCGGTCAAACAGATGCTTGCTCCAGCCATAGGGATTGAGTGGGCGAAGCTGCGCCAACGCATCGATACTGCCATCATCATCAAACCCCAGGGCGCCATCGCCATAGGTTGCCGCAGAGGAAGCATAGATATAGGGGACTCCGTGGCTTGCGCACCATATCCAGAGATCCAGAGAAAGCCGATAATTATTGTCAATGATCAGATCAACATCTGTTTCCGTGGTGGATGAAATCGCACCCATATGAATTACGGCCTCGACACCGCCATCATGTTCTTCCAGATAACCGGAAAGTTGATCGGGGTGCAAAACATCGAACAGCTCACGCTTCGCAATGTTACGCCACATGTTTCCATCGCCCAATCGGTCAGATACCACGACCCGTGCGCCGCGTTCACCCAACGCCGCGGCAATGTTGGATCCGATGAACCCGGCTGCGCCGGTGACGATATACACGCCTCGGTTAGATAGATCGCTTGCGCCCATATTCTCCTCATGTGGATACATTTGCGAACCGGCCCATGGTCAGAAAGGTCAATCCTGGTTTATAGGCTGACCTGTGCAGGTGGGCAAGATAAGCCCTCCACTGTGGCGGTATTGTGGCGGTTGCACAACATACTGCGGCGACGCATATTATGTGTGAAGTTGCGTACGAAAATGGTTGCCATTTGGAAGGAAAAGGTCCCATGCAAACATCAAACCGTCTGTTCGATGATATGGCCAAGGTCGCCAATAGTGCCGTATCCACACTCACCGGCATGAAAAGTGAAATCGAGGCGATGGTACGTCACCAGATCGAAAAATTGCTGGTTGATTCTGATCTGGTGGCTCGCGATGAATTCGAGGCTGTTAAGGCAATGGCCGCCGAAGCCCGTCTGCAGCAGGAAAAACTGGAAAAGCGCATCGTGGAACTTGAAGCACAATTATCCAGTTCCCCCAAAGCAAGCACGCCCAGGAAACGCCCTGCACCGCGCAAAAAGAAGCCCGCAGGCAAATAGTTAGACACCATCGGATAGTTGGGTTCACCCGGAAATCTGACGGATTGCCCCTGATAGTCTGTGAGGTTATCCCGGGTTTTCCACATATTTCATGAAATGATCACGCACACGAGACTTGCGCCGATTCCCCGTCACTGGCAGACTATACCTAGTGGGTCGCTTGAGACTGAAGAACAAAATATTGGTGGTATGCCTATATCTTGTGATTTTCGACGATCTGCACACCCTGGGCATCCATGCACCATGGATCAGGGGTTATGCCACTGGCAAAAAAGGGGAGCGGGTATGTCACTTTTAAGCGCAACCAATCAAACCGCCGAACTCCACCCCCTCGATATCATCGAGCAACTTGTGGAATACAACGATTGGGTCTTTGACCGTCGGAACGACGAGGAACTGGCTGTACAGGCGCCGGGGCGTTGGTGCGATTACAGTCTGCACTTTGCCTGGAACGACTCGGTCGACGCCATGCACTTTACCTGTGCGTTCGACATGCGGGTGCCGACGGAAAAACTGAACCCCATATACGAACTGCTGGCGATTGTTAACGAACGGCTGTGGCTCGGTCACTTCTCGATCTGGGCTGATGAAGGTCTGCCCATGTTTCGCCACGCACTTCCCATGCGGGGCGCAGTTCGTCCGTCGCTGGAGCAGGTGGAAGACCTGCTGGATACGGCGCTGATCGAATGCGAACGCTTCTACCCGGCGTTTCAGTATGTGGTCTGGGGTGGCAAGTCGGCACAGGATGCGCTTGATGCGGCGTTGATTGAAACGGTCGGCGAGGCCTGACGATGCCCTTAACCCTGTTACTTGCCGGATGCGGCAAGATGGGGAGCGCATTGCTTGAAGGATGGCTCGAACGAGGCGTCCGCCCGCAAGATGTCACCATCGTCGACCCCAACACGGAAATCACCGATCAGTTATGTCGCGATCATGGCGTCGTGACCGTAAGCGCGCCCGATGAGATCGCAGGAGACATTGTCCCCGATGTGGTGATGTTGGCGGTTAAACCCCAGACTATGGATGATGTCCTGCCGCACTATGACCGGTTTGGTGCAATGGGCGCCGTTTTCCTGTCCATCGCCGCGGGCAAGGCTATCGGATATTTTGAGGAACACCTGGGGTCAGACACCGCCATCATCCGCGCCATGCCCAATACCCCTGCCGCCGTTCGGCGGGGAATAACCGTGGCCTGTACCAACCAAAATGTCAGCGATTCTCAACGCCGGTCCTGTGACGAGCTGTTGCAGGCCGTAGGGTCTGTGGAATGGGTGACGGATGAAGGCCTGATTGATGCCGTGACCGCATTGTCGGGAGGCGGCCCGGCCTATGTTTGTTTGCTTGTCGAATGTCTTGCTCAGGCCGGCGTTGACGCCGGTCTGCCGGCTGACCTCGCCATGCGTTTGGCGCGCGAGACCGTTTCCGGATCGGGTGAGTTGCTCCATCGGTCATCGGAACCTGCAGAGACATTGCGCAAGAATGTAACCAGCCCCGGCGGCACCACAGCCGAGGCGTTACGGGTCTTGATGGCGGACAACGGGTGGCAGCCCCTGATAACCGCCGCTATTGCTGCCGCTACCGCCCGATCCCGTGAACTGGCAGGCTAATCATCCCTGTGATATGATCCTGTGATATGATGGTAACATGGGATCAGGTCAAAAGGCCGCAGCCATGGTAAAACATGACACGACAGAGCGCAAACTGACCGACGCCGCGTTCGAGCTGGCGGCGACGGTGGCGTGGCGTGATATTGGTATGGCGGCAATTGCCGAGCAAGCGGGTATCTCGCTGATAGACGCGCTGGTACATTTTCCAAACAAAAACGCCATTCTGGATGCCACCATTCGCGAAGTGAGTACGAAGGCATTATCCGAGTGCGCCGCGTTCACCGAAGACGATACCGTCCGTGATCGCCTGTTTGCCTTGTTGATGGCACGCTTTGACGCCATGGCTCCTTACCGGGCGGGAGCGGCAAACATTCTTCGCGGAGTAGCTTGTGACCCGATCGCCCTCCTCTGTCGGCTACCCCATGCCATGGCGGCCATGGCGCAAATGCTGGAAGCAGTCGGCATCGATTCGAGCGGACTCGGCGGCGCCGTCCGCACCAAGGGCCTCTCTCTTGTCTTCGCCGACGCTGTCCGTGTGTGGCTTGACGATGAAAGCGAAGACTTGGGGCCAACCATGGCGGTGCTGGACCGTAATCTGGGCCGGGCAGACATGATCGTCCGCCAGTTTTGCAGAACACCAGGCAGATGCAAAACGAAAGAAACCGAACCTGGCGATGGCCTTCCGGAAACGCCGTAACCCCTGTTATTTACTTGCCGGATATCTTCGCCGAGCTGGTCTTCAGAACCGAACAGAAATAATTTATTGTGCACTGCACAATAATCGTTGACACAGCGCCTAACTAGGCGCATATGATGTTCATTGTGCAGTGCACAATTTAATTTTTCCCCTGTTGCCGCACTTTAAAAAGCCCCGCAACATTTTTCGGAGATACCGTAATGACCCGCAAAACCTCACCGTTCACAGAATTTGACCCGTTCCAAGCCTGGGCCGGTTTTGATCCCCTTAAGGCAGCCGACCAGTTCACCAAAATGTTCGGTGACACTGATAAATTCACCAAAATGTTTGGTGTTGGTGACATGCCCCAGACCAACATAGACGCTGTCATGGCCAGCCAGCGCAAGAGCATGGAAGCCCTGACCGTCGCTAACCAGAAGATGCTCGACGGCGTGCGCGCTGTATCCGAGCGTCAGGCCGAGATCGTTCGTGACGCCGTGGCACAAACCTCCGCTGCCATGGACGTTCTTGGTAAAGCCAAAAACCCCCAGGAAGTTGTCGAAAAGCAGGCCGAACTGGCACGCACGGCATTTGACAAGTCCGTCAAGGACCTGACCGAACTGCGCGAACTGGTGGTCAAAACCAACAAGGACGCGGTCGAGCCAATCAATACCCGCATCCAGGAAAGCTTTGACGAAATCAAAGCGATCACGACCGTTAACGGTAAATAATCGACCCCGATTTTTTTGCCATCCGAC
>JAJFIE010000391.1 GCA_021775275.1 Rhodospirillales bacterium
GAGGTCGCGATGACCGCCCTGAGTGTTAATCTGAACAAAGTTGCCCTGCTCCGGAACCAGCGCGATCTGAGTTACCCCAGCGTGACCGGCATGGCGCGAATTGTTATCGGTGCGGGGGCAAACGGCATTACGGTTCACCCCCGCCCCGATGAACGCCACATTCGAAAAACCGATGTTCATGACCTCGCTCATATGCTGGCCACAGAATATACGGATGATGCAAACCACCGGGTGGAGTTCAATATCGAGGGGTATCCAACCACGAATTTCCTCGATCTGGTGGCGGAAATCAAACCGGATCAGGTAACGCTGGTGCCCGATGCGCCGGACCAGAACACATCCGATCATGGCTGGGATATCGTGACGAACGCACCGGTGCTGCGCGATGTTATTGACCGGCTGCACGGTCATGGCGCACGGGTGTCGTTATTTGTCGACGATGACCCTCGCATGGCCGAACCGGCGAAGGCCGTTGGCGCGGACCGGGTGGAACTCTATACCGGCCCCTATCATTTAGCCTTTCTAGAGGGCCGTGCGGATGACTCGCTCCGCGGTTTTGCCGAAACGGCCGAAGCCATGCAGGCCGTGGGGCTGAATATCAACGCCGGGCATGACCTGAACCTGGACAACCTGCCGGGCTTCCTGAGCGCAATCCCCTGTGTCGAAGAAGTTTCCATCGGTCACGCCATCACGGCAGACGCCCTGGTCATGGGCATGGACGCTACCATCCGTGCCTACCTGTCGGTTGTTTCAGCAACAACCGGCGGACATGATTTGCGTCGGGCGGGTTAATCCTGTGTTAAACCGCAGATCATTCATAACCGCATCGGTGGCAACCGCCGCCGCGATGGCCACACTGATGGAACGACCCGCATCCGGATCGCAATCGAAACCGGTTGGTTTTTTCGCACCTGCGGAGGAAGCACCCCACGCCCGCACCTGGATGTGTTGGCCATCAACACCATCCATCTACGGTGGATCCCGTTCCTATTTTGAAAGTATTCAGGAAACTTTGGGCAGGCTGGCCTCGGCTATCGCCGAAAACGAACCGGTAACCATGCTTGCCGGCACGGAACACCATGTCCTTGCGCGAAAGCTTTGTGGCCCGCATGTAACTCTGGTCGATATCCCCACGGATGACATGTGGGCGCGTGACACCGGCCCTGTATTCATCAGAAATAACGCGGGGCGCCTCGCTGCAACCGATTTTAACTTCAATGGATGGGGAAACAAACAACAGCATCGGAACGATGGTCATGTCGCGGCCTCCATTGCAGCGCAGCGAGGGTGTAAATATTTTCAGGCAACCATCGTCGGTGAAGGCGGCGGGCTGGAATATGACGGTGATGGTACGTTGATTCTGACCGACAGTTGCTGGGTCAACAGCAACCGTAATCCTGGCCTGAGCCGGAAAGAGATCGAGACTGAACTTCGCGCGTCCCTTGGCGTCGAGAAAGTAATCTGGCTGCCGGGCGTACGTGGGCAGGATATTACCGATGGCCATATTGACGGGGCCATCCGCATCGTGCGGCCCGGCATGCTGATGACCGGCGGCTATCCCGGTGATACGTCAGAATGGGCGCAGGTCTTGCAGGAATCCCGGAAAATACTCGCCAAGGCAACGGACGCTCGCGGGCGCTCTTTTGAAATGGTGGATATCCCCAGCGCCGTCGATGTGCGTTCGACACGGTATGATTTTTTTACCGGTTACGCCAATTACTACGTTGGCAACGGCGCGATTTACACACCCCAATTCGGTGACCGCCCAGCCGATGCACAGGCGCATGCGGCTCTCCAACAATTATACCCTGACCGAAAAATCATTACACTAAACGTTGATCGTATCTACGAAAACGGCGGCGGCATCCATTGTGTAACGCAGCAGGAACCTGCGGTGTAGAAAACAGACGATGCGCCCGTGTGCCCTGGAGTCTGTCGGGTTATCCCCGAAGATCGCCGAGGAAGCGGGCGAAGATATCCGCGACACCCTGATTGGCGGCGGCCACGGCGGCTTTTACCGAGCCATCTGATGCGGGAACTTCCGAGCGGTAACTACGCACCAACCGCACGGCGCCCGTTTTCCCGTCCGTCACCGCCAGTTCAAGCGCGACGATAGCCCTGGGTTCAGAACCACGCACGGTCTCAAGAACCTGAATACGTCCGGTCAGCAGATAGTCGGTGTCGGCGCGCATTTCCGGCGTGACAAAATTCCGCGCCGCGTTTGATCCCCGCAGGTAATCGATCATGGCATCGCGCAGCATGTCACCGGGAGGCTTGTGCCAGAAGTCGTAATTATATTCCTGAAGCGTCGCCGCGCCGTTCCCGTCTACAAAAATAATGGCGCGTCCGGACGCCAGGCCTTCGGCGCCAAACCGGTCAACTTCAACTGTCCCCGGCAATACCAGCCCGCCGCCCGCCGGCGGCGGTGCGGAAAGGCGGTAGTAGCGGTCCTGCGGCACGGGCGCCTGTGCACATCCGGCAATCATCAAACTGACCGCTATCAGGCCCGAGGCGATAAGTACGCGCGCCGACGTCAATTTCAAGAGGGCGAAGCGGAATCCTGTTGCAGATTGATACATGGTCACTCTCCCTCCTCCGCGTTATCGGCTGGCGCTGATCCGCCCAGCAAGACGCCAGGGTTCTGCCTGATCTGGCGACTGAATTCGTACATGTTCCGGGCCGCACCATCCAGACTGTGATTGATCGATTCCACATAGCGCGAAATGGATGCCGCCGTGTAACGCAGATCGTTGGTTGCCGTGGTGACATCCTCCTGGTTCGTTTCGAGCAGGTCATTGGTCGTGCCAATCATGGCATTGGCTTCGATCATCAGCAGATCAAGGCTGGTGGCGGCGCGGTCCAGATGATCCAGAACACCCTCGACCTTGTTACGGTTTTCAGGGGTCAGGAATTCGTTCAGTTCATCGGCAGAACGATTAAGGTTGGAGCCCAACCGTTCAAGATCGTTGGCGAAAATCTCGAAATCATCAGTGATCTCCGGTGCACGAAGGGCCAGGTCTTCGACCAGTTCCCGTACCCGATCAATAATGACACGACCGTCGTCTTCCAGAATTTCCGTCAGCACGCCACCGCCACGGGTCAGCTGTTCAAGCAACGGCTTCAGATTTGTCTCTGCCATTTCGGCAATTTCCGATGCGACCGTCGCCACCACATCAAACAGATTGGCTGCTTCGCGGGACAATATCCGGTCACCGGGTTTGAGCGCGGTCAGGCTGCTCCCCGCACTGATGTTCAAACTGATCGCGGATAACAGACTCGATGCGCCGATCTCGGCCCGGGAATCATCAGGCAGCCGCCAGCCTTCCTTGACATCAAAATCGATACGAAATTCCATCCTGCCACCCTGATCCACGGGCGTGACCGCCGTCACCTGTCCGATGGGATACCCTTCATACATGACCTGGGAGCCGAATTTGACACCCGTCACATTCCGATAGACGGCGTGATAGGATTCCGTCGGCCCGGTGCGTCCAGTCAGCCATGCAACCGCAACGAAAAGACCGATCAGGATGATCAATACGAAACTGCCAACCACGAGGTAGTTGATCTTGTTACTTCTCATAGTTCAGCCCCTTCGTACGTTTCCTGACCCGTCAACCGCCCGAGATAGATATCGGCATCAATATCTTCGATATCCGGCTCACGGTTGAGGATTTTCTGAATGCGTTGGTTCTTGGATGCGCGGATTTCGTCCGGCGTGCCGATAAACAGGATATCACCCCGGTCCAGCACGGTCATGCGGTCGGCGATTTTAAAGGCGCTGTCCAGTTCATGCGTAACCACGACGATGCTCATACCCAGCGCATCACGAAGCCGCAGGATCAATTCATCCAGCGCCGACGCCACGGCAGGATCAAGGCCCGCCGACGGCTCGTCACAAAACAGGATTTTCGGATCCATGGCCACGGCGCGGGCAAAGGCAGCCCGTTTGATCATGCCGCCGGACAGTTCCGCCGGCATCAAATCCTCGAACCCGCCCAGTTCCACCACTTCCAGCTTCATGCGCACCATGATATCCATGGTCATACGGTCCAGATCAGTGTGTTCAAAAAGCGGCAGCATGACGTTCTCGCCCACAGTCATGGAACTGAACAAGGCGCCACTCTGAAATGCAACACCGAGGCGTTTGCGGAGATTGAACATCTCCCTCATGCTCAGATCATCCACGTTATGGCCAAGAATGCGCATGATGCCTG
>JAJFIE010000392.1 GCA_021775275.1 Rhodospirillales bacterium
CTCCAAGAGGTGTCAGGAGTGATGGAATTTCCATCGCGCGATGTGGGTTTCCCAGGATCTGCATCCCTGACGCCTCTTTCTCTATCAGAATCTGATTCCAGCGACAACTATATTTTGTGGGTCCTTTGTATTTCAGGGCTATAGCTTGTGTCGCACAGAAGAAACTTGATTCATTACTGAGTCTCTACAAGGGCTTGGGAGAAATTTATCCCGAAGGTGACGGGCGTTATCCGTGACGCGGTATCAATACTGTGTAGTCGAAATCCAGCACCACACCTGCCTCATCATCCCCGTTTTGGTCTTTATAGGGAAAAGATTCGCAACTTGCGTCCTTCACCGCGAGCGTGCGTAGTCGCAAAGCGCCCAGGTCTTTCCGATCCGGAATTTCATAGCGTTCAATCACTTCGGACCAGGCATAGATGGTATCACCGGCAAATGTCGGGGCCACATGCCGCCCGCCATTGATGGCGACGATCAGGCACGCGTTGGCCAAGCCGTTGAACGATAGTGCGCGCGCCACACTAATGATATGACCGCCATACATCAGGCGCCGGCCAAAGCGGCCATCCTTTTCCGTATGCTGGTTGAAGTGAACTTTCGCCGTGTTCTGATACAGGCGGGTCGCCGTTGCGTGTTCGGCTTCCTCTATGGTCATGCCATCCACATGATCGATTTTCTCGCCCACCTCGTAATCTTCCCAGCGATGCGGGCTCCCCGCTGCTACGTCGTCATAGCCGGTGAGATCAAGGCCCTCCGGGACAATCAGTTGATCCACTGCCACGGCTTCGGGCAGCTCGGGCACCACGGTTGTGGGTGCCGGACTTGCTTCATTTTGCTTTCGCACCATGACCCAGCGGACATAGTCGAGGACCGTTTCACCGCGCTGGTTGATGCCGGTGGACCGGACATAAACCACACCGGTCTTGCCATTGGAGTTCTCCTTGAGGCCGATAACCTCTGACGTAGTGGACAGGGTGTCGCCGGTATAGACAGGTCGGTGAAACCGACCGTCTGCATAGCCCAGATTGGCAATGGCGTTCAGCGAGATATCAGGCACGGTCTTGCCGAACACCACATGGAACGCCAGTAAATCGTCAACAGGCGCCGTGGGAAAACCAATGCCCTGGGCAAACGCATCCGACGAGGCGAGGATGAAACGAGAACCATAGAGGGCGATATAGAGGGAAACATCACCGCTGCGGACCGTGCGTGGTGTCGCGTGGCGGATCACCTGTCCCAGCTGGAAGTCTTCAAAATAATTGCCCGGGTTCGTCTTCGTGCCCATGATTGCTGCTCCTTGGGATTCACCGTCAGCAATGACGGATGGGATTTACCGCCAGCAATGACGGATGGAACTAATCGCCGTTACTAACAGACGCTTCCATTCTCTCGATGGCTTCCGACAGGGCGACGGTGCGTTTTGCGGCTTCAACATGCAGGTTTTCGACAAGTTTCCCGTCAACCAGAACCACACCCTGACCTTCGGCCTGTGCAGTGCCAAACGCCTCAATGATACGGCGCGACCATTCCACTTCCTGTGCGTCGGGCGCGAATACTTCGTTGGCCTTGTCGATGGTTTTGGGGTGGATCAGTGTCTTGCCGTCAAAGCCCAGTTCGCGACCGTGAATGCACGAATGATAGAAGCCCTCATCATCACTCAAATCCAGATGGACACCGTCGAGGACACACAGGCCGTAGGCCCTGGCCACCAGCAGGCAATGTGTCAGGCTGTACAGCATGGGCAGACGTTCTTTGGTATGTGCGGCATGAACGTCTTTCGCCAGATCAGATGTTCCCATGACGAACCCGGCCATGCGCGAACTCGCCTGGGCAATGCGTTCGGCGTGCAGTACACCAAGCGGAGTTTCGATCATGCACCAGATCGCCAGATCATCCGGCGCACCATTTTCGATCAGAACATTTTCCGCCATACGAATGGCATCGGCGCTTTCGACCTTTGGCAGCACAATGCCATTGGCGCCAGAGGTGGCCATGGCCATCACGTCTTCAAACCCCCATTCGGTCTGAAGCCCGTTTACCCGCACCAGCAGTTCACGCATGCCATAACCGCCTGTGCTAATGGCATCGCAGATCTGTTGGCGCGCCATAGCCTTCTGATCGGGCGCGACGGCATCCTCGAGGTCAAGAATAAGGGCATCGGCAGCCAGTGTGCGGCCCTTTTCCAATGCACGTGCGTTTGAGCCAGGCATATAGAGAACACTGCGCCGCGGCTGGATGTTATTTCCCATGGTGGGCCGACTCCTCAGGGTATATAAAGTGGGACACTATAATCACCGTCTGCGGTGTGGCAAGCTGAGCTCCATGACAATATTATCCATTCAATCGCACGTATCATTTGGCCATGTGGGCAATGCTGCCGGGGTCTTCGTTTTGCAACGAATGGGCTTTGATGTCTGGCCCGTTCATACCGTTCTGTTCAGCAATCAACCCGGATACGGGACTTTCCAGGGTCATTTGGTAGAGCCGGGCCGGATCGCCGATATAGTGTCCGGGATTGAGGAACGTGGCGTGTTTGAACACTGCCAGGCCATCATCGGCGGTTACCTCGGTTCGGCGGATACGGGCAAGGTCCTGCTTGATTCGGTTCAGCGGGTGAAACAGGCAAATCCGGAAAGCATGTTTTTCTGCGACCCGGTCATGGGCGACAGGGACGAGGGTCTCTATGTGACCGACGATGTTGTGCAGTTTTACACTGAGCAGGGTGGTCCTGCCGCCGATATCCTGAAACCCAACGCCTACGAGTTGGAAATTCTGGCGGGGCAGACGGTTTGTAACCCTGAGACTGCGATTGGCGCCGCAACAAGCCTGATTGAACGGTGGAACCTGCGTGCTGTCGTGGTGTCGTCTGTTCCTGTGCCCGATCCTGTTTCCGGACCTGCCCGCGAGGGCGCTTCCCCGCAGGAAGGCGGGAGCATCGCCTGCATGGTGGTGACCACGGATCAGGCATGGTCCGTGGAAACGCCCTTGTTGCCGGTCAATCAAAAGGGTGCGGGTGATGCGTTCCTGGCGCTTTTTGTGTCGAATATCTTGCTTGGGGAGAATGACTTTCCGGCGGCGCTGAGCGCGTCCGCATCGTCCATCTGGTCCATCATGAACGAAGCCACAGGGTCAGAAATTCAGGAATTGCAATTGATTGCCTTGCAGGACAATTTTTCCAGCCCGTCACGTATTTTTAAGGCGATGGCGTTAAACCCACATATCAAATAAGGGAATCGACACGTCTCATTGCGGATGTCTGGTGATCATTGTCTTGTCGGGTATTGTTGAGTGTCGTCTGATGGTTGTAGCGTTGCGGTATGAATTCTTGCTATCTATTATCCGGGGGTGAGGCACAATAGGCTGAGGGATCACCGTTATTGGGCCTGAGCCACAATAAAACGGGGGAACGACCAACTCGATCATGAGGGGTGGATATCTATCCGAGATTGAATTTCTGGTGGCGGAGGATAATGACTTCGCCCGGAAAATTGTGCGCGATGTGCTGAAAGCTTTGGGCGCACGCAATCCCCGTTATGCCAGGGATGGTGCGGAAGCGCTGAACATAGCGAAAAACTATGCCATTGATATTGCCCTGATTGACTGGGATATGCCGCTGATCGACGGCCTTGAGTTTGCCAATTTCATCCGGCGCTCCCAGGACAGTCCCAATCCTTTCCTGCCCATCATCATGATGACGGCATTCTCGGAACATCCAAAGGTGATTGAGGCCCGGGACAGGGGCGTTAATGAATATCTGGTGAAACCGTTTTCGGCGGCCCAGTTGTTGAAGCGCGTCCAGATGGTGGTTGAGCACCCCCGGCCCTTTGTCCGGACCGAGAACTTTTTTGGCCCGGACCGGCGGCGGCGAGCCAAATCGAATTACGCGGGCGAGGAACGCCGTGTGGCGCAGGAAGGCGACGACAGTTAAGCCTCGTTTTACCGTTAAAGTAGAAAATAAATGATCATGGATGACCTCTGTGTAATCTATGGCGTAGAATACAGAGATAACAATAATGGGCGATTCAAATCGTTCCGCTCGTAAATTCGGGATGTGTGTGGATGACTAGCTTCGACGGAAGTGCCGATAGCCTCCGTACACGTGCGGTAAGGGCCGGGCGCCGCGGCGGCGGTTATCTGTCCGAAATCGAATTCCTGGTCGCTGATGACAACGAGTTCTCCCGCCATATCGCGCGCGATGTTCTCAAGGCGCTTGGCGCACAGTCAATTGTGTTTGCGAAAGATGGCGCCGAGGCGCTTTCCATGCTGAAAACAATGTCCATCGATATTGTTTTTCTCGACTGGAAGATGCCGATCATGGATGGAATCGAGTTCACCCGCATAATCCGTAATTCCGACGACAGCCCGGACCAGTTTCTTCCCATCATCATGATGACCGGATACTCCGAACTATCACACGTCATGTACGCCCGTGATGCCGGTGTGACGGAATACCTGATCAAGCCATGTTCGGCGACGCAGATGCTCAGTCGGGTCCGCTCCGTCATCGAAAGCCCGCGTTCATTCGTGAAAACCAGTAAATTTTTTGGCCCGTGCCGCCGACGCCACAAGAAAAAGGATTTCGATGGCAACGAGAAACGTGGCGTGGCGCCAGTCGCCACGAAGCAGGCGCCTGAAGCAATGGATATCCACAAGAAAGCCATGCCGCAGAAGGATGTGGACAAGTACTTCGGCGGCGCGAACCCCGACGAGGTGGACGACTAAAGCAAATCCCGAGTGGATTGGAACAATTCGCGACAACGCATTTGCGACAAAAAAAGCGTTAAAGCAAATCCCGAGCGGATTGGAACAATCCGCGTCGGTGTATTTGCGGTAACAAAAACCTCTTTGCTCGTGCTACCCGCGCTGGCGGATCAGTTCCTCGGCAATCTGAATGGTGTTGAGTGCGGCGCCCTTGCGCAGATTGTCGGCGACGATCCACAGGCTCAGGCCATTTTCCACCGTCGGGTCGGTCCGGATGCGGCTGACGAAGACCGGGTCTTCCCCGGCGCATTCAGCCGGTGTGACGTAGCCTTCATCCTGGCGGTGATCGACGACGGTTATTCCGGGCGCGGCTTTCAGCGCCTTACGCGCTGCCTTTTCATCGATATCGTTTTCGCACTCAATATTTACGGCTTCCGCATGGCCGATGAAAACCGGCGCACGCACGCAGGTGGCGTGAACCCGAATGGCGGGGTCGAGGATTTTCTTTGTCTCGACCATCATCTTCCATTCTTCCTTGGTCGCGCCGTCATCCATGAAGGTGTCGATATGTGGAATGACGTTGAAGGCGATCTGCTTGGTAAACTTGCTTTTGTGCTTCTCGATAGGGTCATTGACGAAGATACCGCGGGTCTGGTTGAACAGCTCGTCCATGGCTTCCTTGCCACCGCCGGAAACTGACTGGTATGTCGAGACCACCACGCGCTTGATGGTGGCGAGATCGTGCAGCGGCTTCAGCGCGACAACCATCTGGATGGTCGAACAGTTGGGGTTGGCGATGATACCCTTCCTGGTATGCCCGGCGATGGCTTCCGGGTTGACCTCCGGCACCACCAGCGGCACGTCCGGGTCCATGCGGAAGGCTGATGTATTATCGATGACAATGGCGCCAGCGGCCGTCGCACGCGGGGTATGTTCCATGGAAACGCTCGCGCCGGGTGAACTCAACACAATGTCCACGCCCTTGAAGTCAAATTTAGCAAGGTCCTGTGTCTTGAGAACATCGTCTTCACCGAGGGAGATTTCGGTGCCGACAGAACGGCTCGAAGCCAGGGCAATGACCTCGTCAGCCGGGAATTCCCGCTCGGCAATCATATCCAGAAGCGCACGACCGACATTACCCGTGGCTCCGACAACAGCGACCTTGTAACCCATTATGTTTTCTCCTTTTTGGCAGCCCCGATATGGCGAATGCTGCGCAACAATGCAAGCGTTGTATGGCCCCGGGGCCGCTTCATTCAGGATCTTAATTTTCGGCAGGTTTCCACTGCAACAAAACCATGCCCGCTATCACCAGTAAGGTCCCCAGCACCCGGCTCGGGGTGATCGCTATTGGGCGGTATCCGATGAGCCCGAAATGATCAAGCAGGAGCGAGGAGATCATTGTTCCGACAACACCCGTCGCAACGAAAGCTGCCGCCCCAAGCTTTGGCGCCAGCGTTAGCGCCGAGAATACAAACGTGGCGCCCAGCAGCCCACCGGTCCATGCCCACCAGGGAGCGAGCGCAATGCCGGTAAAGCTTGGCAAAGGGGCGCGAAACACAATAGCCATGACGACAAGTGCGAGACTGGCGACCACTGTATTTGTGAGCGCCGCCAGCAACGGGTGGCCCAGATACTGGGCAAGTGTGCCGTTGGCGCCAGCCTGAACCGGATAACCCATGGAAATAACAAGAACCAACAGTACCAGGTATGTCGCGCTAATAGCCATTTTCTGCACCCTTTCCGGTTACGCAGCAGCGATCAGAACCGAGCCGTCGTTCTGTGCTATGCCCAGGTCCAGCCGTTTGGTCATGGGGATGGCTCCGTCGATCGGGCATGCCAACCGGACCGGCATATCAGGCGGGCGATGGGTAAAACCGTTGCGGGCATAAAACAGGACGACGTCTGAGCCTGACCACACACCGGCCCGGTGATAGCCGTCCTGATGCGCCGCCCGTTCGGCCATCATCAGCATGATACCGCCATAACCCTGGCCCTGACAGGCGGGTTCGATGGCGACGGCGCGGACCTCGACCTCGCGGCCCCGACCGTGATCTTCCATGTCCTGCAAACCCAGGGTTCCGATGACGATTCCGTTTCTGAGCAGGATCAGGGCCGTGTAGTCGTCGCCGTACTGATCCGGGTAATCACGATCATAGGGGCCAAACTGTTTCATGGCTTCCATACTCCATATGCTGCGTTCACGGATCGAGTGGTAGCTATCCCACTCGGTGTCGGTTTCCGGGCGGCGCAATTCGAACCGCCCGTCGTTGGTCAACGCTATGCATTTCATTTCACCAGTCTCCCACAACAAAAAAGCCCGCGGGGATGATCCGCGGGCCTGGTTCAATACGTAAAATTTACGTTTTAGTTCAGACCCGCATCACCGCTTTGCTTTCACAATAGCTTGGGTGGCTACGGTTACGATGACGATAGCAAGGGCGAGCGCAGCCGAAAACGCGCCAGCGGTGGCGGCGTTCGTCAGGTCAAACATGGTTGCGGTCTGTGTCATCGTGCTGAAAGGTCTACAGGAACTTGGTTTTCGGGTCAACCCGTGAGCTTGTCCAGTTCCATGGTGATGGCTTCACCCATGCCGGTGGTCGATACGCGGGCCTTGCCGTCCTGCATGATATCGCCGGTGCGAAGCCCGCCCGCCAGAACGTTCTGCACGGCGGTCTCGATCAGGTCGGCGTCTTCGCCCATGTCGAAGGAATAGCGCAGGCACATGGCGAACGACAGGATACAGGCCAGCGGATTGGCGCTACCTTCCCCGGCAATGTCGGGGGCCGAGCCGTGGACCGGCTCATACAGCGCCTTGCGCCGTCCGCTCTCGTCTTCACCGCCGAGGGACGCCGAGGGCAACATGCCCAGCGATCCGGTCAGCATGGCGGCGCAATCGGACAGGATATCGCCGAACAGATTATCGGTGACCATGACATCGAACTGTTTGGGATTGCGTACCAGCTGCATGGCGCAGTTGTCGGCGTACATGTTTTCCAGCGTCACGTCCGCGTAGTCCGCCGCGTGCAGCTTGCCCACAACCTCGCGCCACAGCACGCCGGTTTCCATGACGTTGGCTTTCTCGACGCTGTGCACCTTGTTGCCGCGTTTGCGGGCCAGTTCGAACGCCACGCGGGCGACGCGTTCAATCTCGGGCGACGTATAGACCTGGGTATCGATGCCGCGTTTGGTGCCGTCCGCCAAAGTCTCGATGCCACGGGGTTCCCCGAAATACACGCCGCCGGTCAGCTCACGAACGATCAGGATATCAAGGCCCCGGACCAGTTCGGTTTTCAGCGACGACGCCTCGGCCAGCGCATCAAACACCAGCGCCGGGCGCAGATTGGCATAGAGGTCCATTTCCTTGCGTAAGCCGAGCAACCCCGCCTCCGGGCGATGCTCGCGCGCCACATTGTCCCATTTGGGGCCGCCCACCGCGCCCAACAGAACCGCGTCCACGGCCATGGCGTCGGCCAGCGTCTCGTCGGACAGCGCCGTGCCGTGCGCATCATAGGCCGCACCGCCCACAAGGCCCTCGTCCACATCAAAGGAAACAGAGCGTTTCGCCGCCATCCAGCCGATGACGCGCCGCACCTCGCCCATGACTTCCGGACCAATGCCGTCACCGGCGAGAATGAGCAGTTTCTTGTTGACGGACATGGGGCTTCCTTTGGATATGTCTGACGCGGGTTATTGTCACTAAGGACAGCCTGTTTAATGGCCGGACAGGCATTCGTCAAATGGGGTTTGTAGTTAGAATGTAGTGGGGCGAGTCATTGACGGATTATCGAATTCATTTTATAAATTAGAAAAAATGAATTTGAAGGATTTAAAGAATGATATCTAAACGTCTTGAAGCAATTCTCAATGAAGAAGCAGGTAAGGTAGATATACCACATCGCTCTCATGCTGATATGGTTCAACGGTTCCAGTATTTGCGCCGATCAAGATTGCTCCCAAAGAGTCGCGGGAAACACGCACAACATTTGAACCTGAGTGAAATTGTCTCTGGTATTTTGTCTTTATCAACCGTGAAGCCGGGATACTCTGCTACTGCTGCTATAATTTTGAAAAAACTGC
>JAJFIE010000393.1 GCA_021775275.1 Rhodospirillales bacterium
GGCATCGATATCCGCGATGGTCAGCAGTTGGAATGCATTACCTGTGCGCTTTGTATTGATGCCTGCGATACCGTGATGGAAAAAATCGATCGACCGCGAGGATTGATTGACTACGATTCTATTGCCAATGCTGATCGGCGGACGCGTGGAGACCATGGCAAGGTCAGGTTTATCCGCGTTCGCACGATAATCTATCTGGGCGCCTGGGTCCTTGCCGGGATAATCATGCTGGCGACCCTGCTGAATCGTACCGACCTTGATATCAATGTGCTCCGTGATCGCAATCCGTTATTCACGACCTTATCCGATGGCGGCATTCGAAACGGCTACACGTTCAAGGTGCTTAACAAATCCCGCGATCAACGGACCTTCGCCATTTTCGCCACCGGATTGGACGGGATCAGGCTGAAACTGGTCGGGTCGGAAGATGTCAACAATTTCACTACACCATATGTGACGGTAAAATCTGATCGGGTACAAAGCTTCCGTTTGCTGGTGACGGTTCCATCGGCCTCCCTAAAGGACGATTCGGAAGATATTCGTTTTGTGTTGGAGGAAGTTAACAATACGGCGACTGCCACCTATGACAGCGTCTTCCGGGGGCCGGATAAATGAAAACACCGATGACGATCACAGGCCGGATGGTGCTCCTGGGTTTCCTCGCATTTTTTGGCGTTGTCTTTGCAGCAAACGGTGCTTTGGTCTATTTTGCCCTGGATAGTTGGCCCGGGCTCAGTACTGAGTCGGCATACGAACAAGGTCGTGATTACAATCGGACTTTGGCGAATGCAGACGTCCAGAACGCTCTGGGCTGGACCAGTGATGCAATCTTATCTGCTGACCAGGACCGATATCTGTTTCGGGTTCATTTAATGGATGCGAAGGGCATGCCGGTTGATGGCATGCAAATAAGTGCGACTTTCCGTCGCCCTGTTGGTGCTGAGAATATTGTGAGCATAACATTGCCTGAGATCGGCAATGGTGAATACCGCTCGCCCGTTTCTCTGCCCTTTGGCGGAAGGTGGTATGTTTATGTTGAGGCTGGGACCGGCGAAACTGTGCGTTACCGCATGCGTTATGAGGTTATTGCAAACCCGTGAATATCGTGAATGCCCAAATAGACAAGGCAGACATCGCACATCCAAACAGTGACCTGGATGATGTAAATTCATTGCCCCTGCCGTTCGTCATCCAGTTACCCGATGGCGTGCAACGTCTCAACCTCATGGTCGAGAATATTCACTGCGCTGGATGTATCCGGAAAATTGAAAGCAATTTACACGCCACATCGGGCGTCGTTCGTGCACGTGTCAACATGAGCACGCGACGTCTGGTTTTGGAGTGGCGACCGGTGGAAATAGACGGTCGCACGCTGATGGAAAAAGTCGAGAATCTTGGTTTCCCCGTCGCACCCTATGATTCTGATAGCCTGAGCGATAACGGCGCCAAGGAAGAAAAGAGGCTCCTGATGGCGTTGGCAGTGGCAGGGTTCGCCGCTGCAAACGTAATGCTGCTCTCTGTCTCTATCTGGTCGGGCCATGCAGGCGGTATGGGCGATGCAACCCGCACGTTATTTCACTGGATTTCCGCCTTGATCGCCCTGCCAGCCGTTGCATTTTCCGGGCAGCCGTTTTTCCGTTCTGCCAGCAAGGCGCTCGCCAACCGCTCCCTGAATATGGATGTCCCAATTTCCCTTGCGGTTATCCTGGCGACGGGAATGAGCCTCTATCAGACTATACAGGGCGGCGAACATGCGTATTTCGACGCCTCGGTCAGCCTTCTGTTCTTCCTGCTGATTGGCCGTTATCTGGACCATCGGGCGCGTTCGAAAGCCCGATCTGCCGCCGAACATCTGGTTAACCTGACTGCCACAGTAGCCCATGTAATGGGAGATGACGGCGCCGTACGCCAGATTGCCGTCAGTGATATTCGCTCCGGCATGATCGTCAGTGTCGCTGCGGGGGAGCGCATTCCGGTGGATGGTGAAATAACTCGCGGCGCCAGTGACGTTGATACCTCGCTGGTTACCGGCGAGAGTCTGCCCCGTGCAATCCAGATTGGCGAACGTGTCTTTGCCGGCACACTTAATCTGGGGCAACCGATTGAGCTTTGCGTTACGGCAGCGGGTGAAGGAACCTTGCTGGCTGAAATCGTCCGACTGATGGAAGCCGCCGAACAGGGGCGGGCCAAATATGTGCGCGTGGCTGACCGGGTGGCGAAGTTTTATGCGCCTGCGGTTCATCTTTTGGCGGGCGCCACGTTCCTTGGCTGGATCATATTCGCCGCCGCCGGGTGGGAAATATCCCTGATGGCGGCAATCGCTGTGTTGATCATCACTTGTCCATGTGCGCTTGGGCTTGCAGTGCCCGTTGTACAGGTAGTGGCTTCCGGCAGGTTGCTGCACCACGGCGTTCTTCTGAAATCACCGGACGGACTGGAACGGTTGGCGGCTGTGGATACGGTGGTGTTCGATAAAACAGGGACTTTGACACGGGGCGAGTTATCCCTGGTCAACCGCGACCAGATCAACATCGACGATCTTTCGCTGGCCGCCGCCATGGCGCGTCATTCCCGGCACCCTCTGTCGCGCGCTATCGTCAGGACGGCAGCAACTATCAAACCATTAGAAACCAACGATGTGACGGAGGTCGCCGGGTCAGGGCTATCCGCAACTGTCGATGGCGTTCAGGCCCGTCTTGGAAAGGCGGAATGGTGCGGTGTCGAGGTGTCGGGTGAAACTTCCGATGCCACGGCGCAGGAACATGTGGGTGCGGAAATCTGGCTTCGCCGCCATGGGCACGATGCCGTCCGGTTTGTGTTTTCGGATACACTGCGCTCCGATGCCATCACGGTAATCGCTGCCCTCCGGCGCATGGGACTGCGGTCCATCCTTATATCCGGGGACCGGGAAACGGTTGTCCGTGATGTTGCGCGATCACTTGGTATCGATGATTACCAGTCAGAATGTCTGCCGGATGGAAAGGTTGAGTGGGTTCGCGCGCTAATAAAAGAGGGTCACAGGGTTCTGATGGTTGGCGATGGCCTCAACGATGCCCCCGCGCTGGCGGCAGGGTATGCCTCCATGTCGCCCTCCTCTGCCGCCGACGTCAGCCAGACGGCTGCGGATATTATCTTTCAGGGTGAGCCTCTTGCGGCGATTCCCGCGACCATTCGCACGGCGCGTCTGGCCCATGATCTTGTCCGTCAGAATTTTGGTCTGGCGTTTCTTTATAACGCCATTGCAGTCCCTCTCGCGATGGCTGGATTTGCCACACCTCTCATTGCCGCCATCGCCATGTCATCCAGCTCGCTTGTGGTAACGTTGAATGCACTTCGGTTGCGAATAATGACGTGGGAGGTCCGCTGACATGGAAGTCCTCGCTTACCTTATCCCCATGGCCCTGTTTTTGGGCGTTGGTGGTTTAGCGGCGTTTTTCTGGGCGTTGCGGACCGGTCAGTTCGAAGACCTGGATGGCGCCGGGATGCGGATTCTCATTGATGACGATGATGCACTCAAGGGAGGTGAGCATGACGAAGGGCATATAAATACCGATGCTCCCGATTCATCACAACACAAACAAAACATTGACCCGGAAGGAGAACCAAAGTAGAACATATGAGAATGTTTCTCTTTTGTTCTACTTTAAAGGAAGATCAGACAATGCTCACCCGGAAACAGTACGAGCTGCTTATCTTTATTGAAAAACGTCTGGTGGAAGATGGTGTCTCCCCTTCGTTTGATGAAATGAAAGAAGCGCTTGGCCTGAGATCCAAATCGGGTATTCACCGGTTGATTACTGGTCTCGAGGAACGTGGCTTTATTCGCCGCCTCCCCCACCGCGCCCGGGCACTGGAAGTGCTCAAACTTCCTGACAATTACATTGCCCCCAAACCTAAGCGCACGACGGAGGAATCGACTCCGATTTCATCAACCAACGGCTTCGCCCCTAATGTGATTGAAGGGGATTTCAACAAGAAGCCGGACCTGCCAAGCGCACCGGCAGATACCATGCAATTACCACTCTATGGCCGGATCGCGGCAGGAACACCTATCGAGGCGTTGCGCGATCATTCAAATCTGATCGACGTGCCCCCTTCCCTCATCGGTGCGGGTGAACATTACGCTTTGGAAATCGATGGCGAATCCATGATCGATGCCGGTATCCAGGATGGCGATACGGTCATCATCCGTCGCTGTGATTCAGCCGATAATGGAACCATCGTGGTTGCCTTGGTGGACGATACGGAAGTCACGTTGAAGCGTATTCGGCGCAAGGGTAACTCCATTGCGCTGGAACCCGCCAATGCGGCCTATGAGACGCGTATTTGTGGGCCGGATCAGGTCAAGGTTCAGGGCCGTCTGGTCGGATTGATGCGTCACTACTGAAGAACTGAAATTACCGGACAGGGTTAGCTTTCCGGGATTCGGGTTTCAGACGGTGTGCGTTTGGCGGCACGGGTCCACGGACGGTCCCCCCGAGTACTGCGGGTGTGTTCAACCCTGACGTCTTTTCCATTCACATAGATCGCATAGGCGCCATTTCGCCATAGATCAAAGCGATCAATGACCTGAAATGGCATATCACACCGCCTTCGTACCGGAACGGCACTGATAATAATATCCATGGTCCAGCAGTCTTCCAGAAGTGCGCCTTCATCCCAGATCACGGCAATTTTTTGTGCTCCATCCGTCGAAACAACACACCCCATATGGTCACAGCGAATTGCGCCGTCTGATTCTCCTGTTTGCTTCGGTATCTGTGCCGACCGGCCAAATCCTGCCCTTTCCAGCCACGCGCCCTGTGTATATCGATTGCCCCGTACGCCGGGGCCGACAATGAACAACTCGTCGGCCGTCTGGATGGCAAATATCTCGGCATTCTCCGATGCCAGGATCAAGGGCGTTTCGGCGACCGATGCGGACAATAGCCCGGCCGCAATGCCGACGACGCCGACAATGCGCCATCCACGTTGCCAGAGGCACAACCACAAGCCACCAAGTACAATCGTAATCAAAGCAGACACCGGAACCGCAGAAAAGGTCTGAAGATTACCCGGCAATGTCGCCACGGCACGCGCCGTTGCCAGCAAACCTTCAATACCCACCCCCATTGCATCAAGTGGAAGGGACTCGAAGCCAAACGGCATCAGAAAAATAGCAACGAGCGCCGATGGCATAATGCACAAGGCGGTTAGTGGCACCGCAACCAGATTGGCAATCATGCCGTAACTGGCGAGTTGATGAAAATGATACGCGGCAAATGGCGCGGTAGCGGTTCCCGCGATCAAGGTCGATAGGGCGACGCTGCCAAAATAGACCAGGAAACGGCGGAACCAGTTTCCCTTCTTCCAGAATGCGGGCGCCCGGCTGGTCAACCATTCATAGCCCGCAACCAGGGCGGTAACCGCAGCAAAGGAGAGCTGAAAGCTTGGGCCCAGCAGGGATTCCGGGCGGAACAGAAGAACGATGGATGCCGCCAGCGCCACCGACCGCATGGATATGGCCCGCCGCCCGATCATCACCGCACCCAGTACCAGCGCCATCATGATAAAGGAACGTAGCGTCGGGATGGTGGTCCCGGCGAGAAGCGTATAACAGAATGCAGCCCCCAATGCCGCTAGGGCGGCCCACATCTTGATGGGATAATGAAGTGCGATGGCGGGAAACAGCGCCAGCGCCGCGCGGATTACAAAAAACACCAGCCCTGCCACCAATCCGATATGGAGGCCGGATATGGCCAGCAGATGAGCAAGCCCCGCATTACGCATGGCGGTAACGGTCTGCTTCGGTATGGCCAGTCTTTCACCGGTAATCAGGGCCGCCGCAAGGGCACCGGCCTCACCGGGAAGGCTGTTTCTGATTCGATCTCCCGTGGAAAGTCTGATCCGTGCAATCCATGCACTCAGGTCACCCGGCGCCGCAGTGTCCTGCCAATGTTGGCGGATTTCGGGTGGACCGTATGCATATCCCGTCGCACCGATTTGCAGAAAGAATGCATGACGTTGAAAATCGAATGCATCGGGCGATACAGGGGATGCGGGCGGACGCAATACGGCGCGGATGGAAATCCAGTCCCCCGGTGAAACGGCATCTGCATTATCGAAACGCGCGGTTACCCGAACCCGTTCCGGCGTGGCGAATGGTTCCAGCCCGCCAATCGAGACGTTTTCCAGCAACAACCGTGCTCCGGTAGTTTTCGGCTCTACCTGAATAACCCGCCCGACGACGCTTGTCGGGCCGATTTCGCGCATGAGAACCACAGCATCGACGTCTTTGGTGCGGATCTGGGCGGCAACCAGCCCTAACAGTACGGAAAACAGGATAAAGAAGAGTTGAAAAACACCCGTAATTCGTCTGAACAGGAAAGCGGAGACGGCGACCGTTACCATGCCGATGATGCCCATGGATAAGGGTGGCTCTTGGGATAAAGAGAAATACAAACCAATACCCAGGCCAATAAATACGGGTGTCCACAGGACCCAACGGGTATATTCCGCCATGACGAGGGCGGAAACCGGTGAAAACGCACGGATTACCGCCCGAAACATACCTTTTGGTGAGTTGTTATCCAACGAAATCAAATGGTTGTCGGATTCTGACACCGTCGAGTTTCCTCTCTGTGCTGGATTTACCCGAGATTTATGGTAGTTGTGTGCCCGCGCTCGGCATACCTTTTTTTACAGAATCTGGATACCATGACAGTCGTTACTCGATTTGCTCCCTCGCCTACGGGTTTTCTGCATATTGGCGGCGCACGCACGGCGCTTTTTAACTGGCTGTTCGCGCGCCATCATGGCGGTAAATTCTTGCTGCGCATTGAAGACACCGACCGGGCGCGGTCCACGGATGATGCCGTGGACGCCATCTATGATGGCCTCAAGTGGCTGGGACTGAACTGGGATGAGGACGCCATATCGCAGTTTTCCAGAGTAGAACGCCACCGCGAGGTGGTGGAGACCCTGTTGGCCCAGGGAAACGCGTATCGATGCTATTGTACTCGCGAAGAACTGGCGCAAATGCGCGAGCAGGCTCAGGCAGAAGGCCGCAAATGGCAGTACGATGGACGCTGGCGTGACCGGGACCCTTCCGAGGCTCCACCAGGTGTTGATCCGGTTGTGCGTTTAAAAGCGCCACGTGATGGCGAAACCGTCATTTTCGATCATGTTCAGGGTGAAGTCCGCGTGGCCAATGACCAGTTGGACGATATGGTGCTCATGCGCGACGATGGCACGCCAACTTATATGCTGGCCGTCGTGGTCGATGATCATGATATGGACATCACACACATTATTCGCGGTGATGACCACCTGACCAACGCTTTCCGGCAGGCCCAGATTTTTCTGGCAATGGGTTGGCATATTCCGGAATTCGCACATATACCGCTAATCCATGGACCGGACGGGGCGAAAATGTCCAAACGTCATGGCGCATTGGGGGTGGATGCCTATCGGGACCAGGGTTTTCTTCCGGAAGCCATGCGGAATTACCTGTTGCGCCTGGGTTGGGCATATGGTGACGAAGAAGTTATTTCAACGGAACAGGCCATTGAATGGTTCAGTCTCGAAAATATCGGACGTTCGGCTGCCCGTTTTGATTTCGCAAAACTGACCCATCTGAACGGCCTGTATATTCGCTCCGCTGACGATGCCTATTTGGTGGAAACGATCCGCCCCTTGATGGAAAAAAGCCGGAATGAGGCTTTGAACGAAGGCCAGATCGCGCTTCTCGTGAGGGCAATGTCCGGGCTGAAGGAGCGTGCGAAAGATATTCAGGAACTTGCTGATTCTGCAATGTTTTTTGTTTCTCCAAGGCCGCTTTCTTATACAGAAAAGGCAATGAATCTGCTTGATGAAGATGGCTTGACCCATCTCCGCCGTTTACGTGACGAGTTTTCCGCGCTGGGGGACTGGAAATCCGATAGGATCGAAACCCATATCAGAGAGTACGCGGATGCAGGTGATCCACCGATCAAACTGGGCAAGGTTGCCCAACCCTTAAGGGCAGCATTATCAGGCTCTACCGTATCGCCGCCGATTTTTGAAGTCATGGCGCTGCTTGGTAAAGAGGAAACTCTCGGGCGCATGGACGATGCCCTGGGAACACACTAATTCAATCCATAATCCCTATAACGGACGAGGAGTCAGGAACGATGGCAGATGACACGAAGGCGACCAAGGACAGCTTCACACTGACGGACAACCGCACGGGAACGGCATATGAGTTGCCAGTACACCATGCGACGGCGGGACCGGATGTTATTGATGTTCGCAAGCTGTATGCGGAAACCGACTGCTTTACCTACGACCCTGGCTTTACGTCGACGGGAAGCTGCGAGTCCAAAATCACCTTCATCGACGGTGACAAGGGAGTCCTCCTTTATCGCGGAATTCCGATTGATGAGCTTGCCGAACAGTCTGATTTTCCGGAAACCTGTTATCTGTTGCTATATGGTGAACTGCCCACCACAGAACAGAAGCGCAAGTTTGAAAATGACATCACCTATCATACGATGATGCATGAGCAGATTAACTACTTTTTCCGGGGTTTCCGCCGGGATGCACACCCCATGGCTGTGATGTGTGGCGTGGTTGGCGCCCTCTCGGCGTTCTATCACGACAGCACGGATATCACAGATCCGAAGCATCGTCTGGTTGCGTCGTATCGAATGATTGCCAAAATGCCGACCATTGCCGCAATGGCATATAAATTTTCCATCGGCCAGCCCTTCGTTTATCCCCGAAACGACCTGCGGTATGCGGAAAATTTCCTGCATATGATGTTCAGTACGCCGTGTGAGACCTACCGGGTTAATCCGGTAGTTGCCCGCGCCATGGACCGAATCCTGATATTGCATGCAGATCATGAACAGAACGCATCCACATCCACAGTGCGACTGGCCGGGTCATCGGGCGCGAACCCGTTCGCTTGTATATCGGCGGGCATCGCCTCTCTTTGGGGACCGGCCCATGGCGGCGCGAACGAGGCCGTATTGCAGATGTTGCAGGAGATCGGCAGCAAGGACCGGATCCCCGAGTTTCTCGAGCGTGCGAAAGACAAAAACGACCCCTTCCGGCTCATGGGCTTCGGCCACCGGGTCTACAAGAACTATGACCCCCGCGCCGGTGTGATGCGGACCTCCTGCCATGAAGTTCTGGCCGAACTGGGCGTGAACGACCCGCTGCTCGAACTGGCCTTGGAGCTGGAGCGGATTGCCCTGGAAGACGATTACTTCAAGGAAAAGAAGCTCTTCCCGAACGTCGACTTCTATTCCGGCATCATCCTGAAGGCCATGGGCTTTCCGACCTCGATGTTCACGGTGCTCTTCGCCGTGGCGCGAACGGTCGGCTGGGTCGCCCAGTGGCGCGAGATGATCGCCGATCCCGATCAGAAAATCAGCCGGCCCAGGCAACTCTTCACCGGCGTCGAGACCCGCAGTTACACGCCGATCGGAGAGCGTTAAGGGCGACTGGCGGTCAGGCTTCCGGCGGCGTCCTATTGCCGTCGCTGGCTAATCGTGGCCAGGATTTCTCGCGCGGCTTGGCGGCTGGGCGACCCGCCCGGTGGCCGCAACGCGGCGATAAAACGGACGAAGGCCTCCTTCTGCCGCGCCGCCGCCGCGGGGTCCGCAAGCAAAGCCTTCAGAACGGGCACGATGGCATCGACGCGGCAGCGTTCCTGGAGAAACTCAGGCACCACCGGTTCGTCGAGCAGGATGTTGGGCAGGGTGACACTCTTGACCTTCAACAGCCGCCGGGCGAGCCAGGCGCTGATCGGGTGGACGCGGTGGGCGACCACGGTGGGGACGCCCTGACTGGCCAGTTCGACGACCACGGTCCCGGAAGCCGCCAGGGCCAGGTCGGCGGCCCGAACGGCCGCCGCTTTCTCGCCCGGCTCGACCAACAGCCGCGGGGCAAGCGGCAGACCGGCCAGAGCGTCTCGAAGCGGTGCAACCAGGTGCGGCAAGGTCGGCAGGACCACGGCGAGATCCGGACGCTCGGCCTGGAGTGCCGCGGCCACGGCCACGAAGACCGGGAGCATGCGGTCGATCTCGCCCCGGCGGCTGCCGGGAAAGAGGCACAAGAGCGGATCGCCGGAGGCCAGTCCCAGGCGGGCGCGAGCAGTGTCGCGATCCTGGCTCTCCTGTTGCGGCTCGCTCGCGGGATGACCGACAAAGACCGCCTCGAGGCCATGCCGCGTAAAGTAGGGCGGTTCGAAGGGCAGCAGTGTCAAAAGTTTGTCGAGAGTCCCCGCCAGGCGCTTCGCCCGCCAGGGTTTCCAGGCCCAGACCGACGGGGCGACATAGTGGATCAGAGGGATCCCACGACCCTTCAAGCGCTTGGCGACCGCCAGCGTGAAGGCCGGGGCGTCGATAGTCACAAGAGCATCGGGCCGGTTGTCGGCAATGCGCCGCGCGAGATCGCGAACACGTCCATGCAGCCGCGCGACATGGGGCAGAACCTCGACCAGCCCCATGACGGCGAAGTCCTCCAGGGGATAGAGACTGTCCAGGCCCTGGTCGATCATTGCCTGCCCGCCAACGCCGATGAAGTTCACCTGGCCGCCGGTTTCTTCACTTAGCGCCGCCATGAGGCGGGCGCCAAGCAGATCGCCGGAAGGCTCGCCCGCCAGAAGGAAGATCCGGGGCCCGCTATCCTCCTTCGGGACCGCCTCCCCCACCATCAGGATAAAGACAGTGCGGTCACGAAAAGGCCGGCCTCGTCCGCCGCGGCACCGACGCCCGCGGCGTCGACCACCAGGGTCTGATGGGCTTCGAACGCAATGCCGCCAAGGCCGGCTTCGGCGACCAGGGCGACCGTCT
>JAJFIE010000394.1 GCA_021775275.1 Rhodospirillales bacterium
CCGATCCAGAGCGCAAGCAACTGGTCGGCCTCAAATCCGTGGACGGCAAGACGCGTATTCCACGGGGAGCCCAGATCGTCAACTCACTGGGTGAGCAGATCCCCACCCACATGATTGGTGAGGTCACATCCAACTGCTACAGCCCGAACCTGAAGGAATTCATTGGCCTCGGCATCGTCAAGCGTGGTCCTGAACGTCATGGGGACCGGGTCTGGGCTGTGTCGCCGTTGACCCGCCAGCAGGCCGAGGTGGAAATCTGTAGCCCGCATATGTTTGATCCGGAGGGGGAGAGGGTTCGTGGCTGATTTTGAAACTGAATTGGTTGAACGTCGCTCCGCGTTGGCGGAATCATACGTAGTTGGCTCGCACGGCGCGGACGTTGCGGGCGGTCCGGGTGTCACTCTGACCGAACGTCGCCCGTTGACCATTGTTCATGTGGCCGGAAAGGTAGACGACACGGCCTTTACCAATGGCGTCAGGACGGCCTGTGGCTGTGATCTGCCCATGGAGCCGGGCACGGTCGCTTCATCCGGAGACCTGTCGCTGGCGTGGCTCAGTCCGACCCGCTGGCTTGCTGTAGCGCCTGACCGTGGTCCGGGTGTGCTGGAAGCGTCCTTGCGTGACGCCTGTGGCGATAACGGGGCAATTATCGACGTAAGCCATGGCCGTACAGTGGTCCGTATTTCCGGCCCGAATGCCCGCAATGTGCTGATGAAAGGCGCGCCGCTAGATTTCCACCGCAATGTCTTTACGCCGGGTCGGGTGGCGCAGTCCGCCATTTCGCAATGTGGCGTGGTTCTTGTGTGTGTCGCCGACGATGCATTTGATCTGTATGTATTTCGTGGCTTTGGCCAGCACATGTGGGAATGGGTAAGCGATGCGTCGGCTGAATACGGTTACACCGTTGCGGAATGTCTCGCCGGTTAATACAGTGACCCATGTTTAGTCTTTACGACCCAGCGACGCTTGCGCTGATCGCTGCGGCCATGCTTGCGGCGGGTTTTGTGAAAGGCGTCACCGGGCTGGGCCTGCCGCTGGTTTCTCTTGGCCTGATAACGATTTTCCTCCCTATCAAAGAAGTTCTGGGCATCATCATTCTCCCACTGATGCTGACCAATATCTGGCAGGTGGTTGCGGTGCGAGGCACCCTAGCACCGCTTCGCCGGTTCTGGCCCATGCTGGTGGCTATGCTGGGGGGGCTGGCCGTTGGTGCGCAACTGGTGGTGGGGCTGGACGCATCCTGGTTGTATCTGGTGGTGGGTGGCATCGTCACGGTGTTTACGGCGTTGGGGTTCATGCATCCCACAATGCGCCTGTCGCCACGGGCTGAAGTTCCCGGCGGCGTCGCCATTGGCGCAGTGGCGGGGATATGCGGCGGCATTGGCGGTATCTGGGGGCCACCCATCAGCATGTATCTGCTGGCGCTTGATTTGAAGAAAGACGATTTCATCGGCACCGTCGGACTGGTGTGGTTTCTGGGCGCGCTGCCGTTGGGTCTGTTTTATGCCTTGAACGGGATCGTCGGCAGCCACAATGTGATGTACTCGGCCGCGGCCTGTATCCCGTCGGTTGCCGGCCTCCTGGTTGGTCAGCGCATCCGGCGTCGCATCCCGCAGGAGTCCTTTCGCAAAGTCCTGATGGCGACCCTGTTCGTGATCGGCCTCAATCTTATCAGGCGGGCAATTTTTTGATTTTTAATTTTGCGAATATGTTTATTCTGCCTGCCGGACGGGTACGCGGATGCCGGGCCAGAACGCCGTCGCGATAGGGTAGATTTGTTATGTCGTTTCTATGGAAAGAAGAGTATGCGACCGGCATCCTGCCGGTGGATATGGAGCATAAAGTTCTTTTCAGTATTACGGGACTGCTGGCGGATGCCATTCGTGACGGCACGGATCAACAAGCCATCCATGACTTCATCAACCAGCTTATCGAGTATATCGAGCGCCATTTCGCCCGCGAAGAGGAAATCTTTAGCGCCAGCGAGTACCCGGATTTCGAAGCGCACATGAAGCTGCACCGGGATATTGAGCGGACCATGCACAATATAGCCGAACGTTATGAAACCGATCCCTCGGCGGTCTCGTCCAAGGAATTATTGCGTTTTCTGGAGGTTTGGCTTTCCCAGCATATCATGGGTACTGACATGAAGTACGTGCCCTTTGTTATGGAGAGCGACGCAGCACGAGCCGCCGCCGGTTAAACGCTACGGGTTGCAATCGGGGCTCCGTGGTTTTACGCCTTCCGTATGAAACGCGACGATCTAAAATCCGCAAACGGCCCCGCCGCAGCCCGGCGCAGGGGCATGCGCGACGCTTTCGGGGCGCCCGCCCTCGTGCTGTTCGCCTCCATGATGGGGTTTGGTTCGCTGGCGCGGGAAAGCGGCCTCGACTTATGGACGACCATTGCCACAACCATCGGCATATGGGGTCTGCCCGGTCAGATGGTGATGGCGGAAATGACCGCCGTCGGTGCACCGTTGTTTGCTATCGCCGCCGGTGTGGCCGCCGCCAATGCGCGCTTTCTGCCCATGACACTGGCATTGACGCCGTTGTTGAGTGAATGGCGGGGGTCATGGCTGAAGCGGCTGGCCTTTGCCCAATTCGTGACCCTGACTCCATGGGTCGCCGCATTGCAGCGTTTCCCCGGCATGGCCCACGAAGACCGGGTTCCCTATTACGCGGCGTTTTCTGCTGTGTGTATGATGGGGGCGGTGATCGGAACGGCGGTGGGGTTCGAACTGGCCGGGCAATTGCCGCGACCGTGGACTCTGAGTCTGGTGTTTCTGAGCCCGGCGTTCTTTTCCATGGTATTAGCGGATGTTCGACACCGTGCCGGTGTCTTGGCGCTGGTTTCCGGCGCATGTATGGGGCCACTATTGCATGGCATTTCGCCCGACTGGGGAATTCCTCTGACAGGTCTGCTGGCCGGGTCTTTCGCCTTTGGGGTCGATTTCCTGTTGCGGCGACGTTCAACAGGGGGCGCCACATGAACACAGGCAACCTGTGGATGATCGTCGGTGTGTCCTTCCTCGCAACCTATGTATGGCGGGCCTTGGGCATGGTGATCGCCAGTCGGCTGCATCCCGATAGTCCGTTGTCGAGATGGTTCGCCTGTGTCGCCTATGCGGTGCTGGCGGGCCTGATTGCGCGCATGATCATCATCCCCGAAGGGGCGCTGGCAGATGCGCCGCTGATGGATAAACTGATCGCCCTGTCTTGTGGTTTTGCGATCTTTTTCCTGAGCCGCCGCCGCACCACTTGGGCCACGGCGACAGCATTTGCGGTATTTGCAGGGATCGCACTCTGGCGGGCAACATAGCCAACAAACCGGGCATCCCGTATCGCCAGAATAATTCATGTTTCGGTTACCCGCCATGCTTGACCGCCCGTGGTGCGTGGACTTACCGTGGCGCAAAGAGAGGGAATTTTCCGTATGAAATCGCACGTGCAGGCAGTTGTAATCGGTGGTGGCGTTGTCGGGTGCAGCGTGCTTTACCATCTGACGAAGTTCGGTTGGGAGGATGTGGTTCTGGTCGAACGATCCGAACTAACAT
>JAJFIE010000395.1 GCA_021775275.1 Rhodospirillales bacterium
CCACTCAATGCGATTATTGGTTTTTCCTCTACCATGAAGGAAGAGGTGTTTGGCCCTCTCGGTGATGACAAATACCGGGATTACCTGGAAGACATCCATTCCTCCGGTCAGCATCTTCTGGAGCTTATCAATGATATCCTCGACGTTTCCGCGATTGAGGCGAATGCCCTGGAAATGCATGAGGAGAATGCAAGCCTGCCCCATATCGTCGATACTTCGGTTCGTATTATCAAACCCCGTGCGGACAAGGGACAGATATCCATTTCGTCCTCCATTGACCCGGGCGCCTCGGTGATCTATGTGGACGAACGGCGTATAAAACAGGTGTTGCTCAATCTGCTCACCAATGCAGTCAAGTTTACACCCGGCGGAGGAGAAGCCACCGTAACATCACGGGTGAATGATGATGGCTCGCTTTCCATCGCTGTCAGTGATACCGGAATCGGCATGAATGAAGAAGAGATGACGCAGGCGTTGAACAAGTTTGGTCAGGTGGACAGCGGCCTTAACCGCAAAAATGAAGGCACCGGTCTGGGATTACCGTTGAGCAGAGGGCTGGTGGAATTGCACGGCGGGACGTTGCAAGTCAAGAGTGAAAAAGGCAAAGGCACTGTGATTACCGTGACGTTGCCCAGAGAGCGCGTTATCCAAAGTGCCATCTAACAACACCCACGTTACATCGCCAGAGCCCGCCTTGCGGGCGTATTTTTTGCTGGTTTTCACAACTCTCTGCTGGGGCGCCAATGCTATTTTCGGCAAGCTGGCGGTCGGTGAAATTCCACCCATGTTGCTGGTATCCAGCCGCTGGTTGGGGGCGTTGACGTTGATGCTGGTATTCGCCAATTCCCACGTCAGGCGTGACTGGTCGATCCTTCGGGAACGCCTGTTGTTCATATCGTGCCTCGGCACCATGGGGTTCACCGGATTCAACGTACTGTTCTATACGGCGGCCTATTCAACCTCGGCCCTGAACATCGGAATTATCCAGGGCTCGATTCCGATATTTGTTCTGATCGGCGCTTTTCTGCTCTACCGCACACGGGTTGCGCCACTACAGTTTGTCGGCGTGCTTGCCACCATCACCGGCGTGCTGATCGTCGGCTCCCGGGGGAATTTGTCGCAACTGGCAAGCCTGGCGTTCAACTGGGGTGATCTGCTGATGGTTATTGCCTGTATGCTCTATGCCTCCTACACCGTTGGATTGCGTCAGCGTCCGGCGGTTTCCGCGCTAGCGCTTTTTACTGTCCTTGCAGGTGTCGCCTTTATCGTTTCCGTGCCCTTCACCATCATCGAATACAGCCTGGGAAGGTTCTACTGGCCGTCGCCGTTTGGCTGGACCATCGCCGCTTTGGTCACTATTTTCCCCTCCTTCCTGGCGCAGATATTTTTTATCCAGAGTGTGACAAGGATCGGTCCCAATCGCGCGGGCGTCTTTATCAATCTGGTGCCGGTGTTTTCATCTGGCCTCGCCGTGGCTGTCCTCGGTGAATCCATTGAAGTGTTCCACGCTGCCGCCCTCGGCCTTGTCCTTGGTGGAATCTGGCTCTCTGAACATGGCAAATGAAACCAGTCACTGGAACGTGAATTTCGCGCCGCCATCTCTGAACATAGACTGAAGCCATGACATTGATCGGCCCCTCCACAACCATCATTTCCGTTCTCATGTTAATCGGGGTGTTTGCGTTGTGGGCATCCCCGGCGCTTTCCGCTCCGGCTGATTCACCGTTGCCGCGTATCGACTGGCAGGAGTTCGAGGATCTCATCCGGGAAGATCCGGAAATCGCCGTCGGCGAGGAAATGTGCTGAGCCCCATCGCCCGAATATCATGACGAACTTCGTGATTGTTTCGCGGCCCGGTTTTTTTGACCTTTTGAAAACAACCATGCCCCAGTCGTCAAAAGAGCATAAATACTTGTAATGAACACAAGTTGCTCGATCTGGGTGGTGGCCTCGTAATAGATTATGAGCGCCGTACCCATCATCAGGCCGATTAATGCCGGAAGGGTCAGCAGCGAGGAAGAAAGAGTTAGATGGCGGATTTTATGATTCGTATATGCCATCAATAAAGACACCAGAAGAAATGTGACGCTGCCGAATTCAAGAATAACCTGTAGGTTCCCCGCCAGAATCAGACAAGCGGCAAAGCCTGACATCGATAAAATGGCATAGACAGGAATATGGTTTGAGCGTTTTGCCAAAATAGGCGGAAAATAACCATCACTGGCGATCACCGCGACCTGTCGGGAGGCGCCAAAAAGCGTTCCACTGATGGCGCTGCTTGTTGCAAGGAGCGCCCCCACGATTACAAGATTAGTCCCCCACTGTCCAAGAACGCCATTGGCCCCCGATGCAAGAGCATGTTCCTTGTTCTCAATTATATCATCAAAAGGAATAGCGACTATCGCGCCCAAGGCGATCGTCACATAAATGGCAGCGGCAAGGCCGATTGCAGTATAAATGGCTTTCGGGATACTGCTTTCAGGATCATCCATTTCTTTGACAGCATTGATGACAAGCTGGAAACCCTCATAGGCAACAAATGTTATGGATGCCACGATCAAAATACTTATGACAGAAACAGGTCCGTTATGTTCTATCAATGTAGGAAGGCTTGTTTGGCTATTGTTGATGAAAACAAAAGAGATCACCACGAGAATGATCAGCTTGGTGTAAACCATCAGGTCTTCAATCTTACCCATTCCTTTTACGCTCCATACGTTGATGAGCGTAAAAACAGCAATGATCGCAATTGCGACCGCCTTGCGAACCCATTCGTTATCCGCAAACGTAAATCCACTGATGGCATAGGAGGAAAAAGTATAGGCATAGAGGGCGATTGTACTGATGTAGCCAAAAATAACCCACCAACCGATCAGAGATGCAGCAAATGGCGCCTTGGGAAATGTCCTTTTGACAAACGAGTAAGTGGCGCCTTCATCGATATAATAAATCCCGAGTTTTACGTAGGAATAGGCGGCCAGGGCAGCAATTACACCACCGATTGCAATCGCCAGCGGCGTATACACGCCGATCATGGAAACTGAAATCCCCAGGATCGTGAAAATACCACCACCGATCATGCCACCGAGAGCGATGGCGACCAACTCGACTACTCCCAGCGCCTTGTGCCGTTTTCTGTGGATTGTGGTGTTATTATTTTTCAAAATCATCCGATTTTCCTGAACTCTGGGCGTGGTGCACGCCATTTGTTAATCTGCATGTGACCGGGGTGAACTGATTTTAATGCCAACGAAAATTGGTTACTATCGGTATAGGATGTAAACTTAACCGGGGCATGTCGACCAAAGTCGGCGTCACCGGTTGTATTTTCGCTCGGAGAGGAAAGAAGTTCATGCAAAAACTAAAATCAATAATCGATGAAGCGATGGCGGAGTTGCAGGAAACCCTGTCCGGCGATCAGGCTGACAAGGTCGCCAAGGTGATCGAAGTGGCAATTATCCGGGGGATGTTGGAAGGCCAGCACCGGGCTGTTGACGCCTGCAATGAATGTGGCGAAGCGGAACAGGACACTGCCCACAAGATCGCAACCGCAATCCGTCAGAAAAATGACGCTTTGATCGTCAACCTTTCCAGCCTGCGCTGAGATACCAGCCAAATCTTCTGCGGGTCACCCGGCTATCGGCGGCCAGTGCATAAGTGTTTGGGGGTGCGTGATCCTATAATTTGGTTACAATAGTATACTTTATAGATACGGCGTGGCCTCATATATATGAACAAATCTCAACCCGGCATTCTTGCCCCCCTTCCCGGTCTTTCGCGTTATCTGGAATTTGTCCCGGTTCCGGACACTGATCCGGCTTTGGTTCTTCGTGATCTTGCAGCCCGGCCTATTGACCCGGAATTGGTTGTTGGCTTTGGCCCCGGTCTCATTCAAGGGCTGGCACAGACGGTTGATGGACTTCGATCGTTCCCCAATCTGAGTGGACCCGGTTGCGAGGTTCCCTCGACACAAGCCGATATCTGGTGCTGGGTACGGGGCAGTGATCGCGGGCAGATCACCCATTCGGCGCGCGCGTTAACACGCACACTTCAACCGGGGTTTCGGTGTGTCCGCATGGTGGATGGTTTCAAATATGACCGAGGCCTTGACCTGACGGGGTATGAGGACGGCACGGAGAATCCCGAGGGAGTCGCCGCAACCGAAACGGCGATTGTTGGAGGAAAAGGCACCGGGCTTGATGGTTCCAGCTTCGTTGCGACCCAGCTGTGGGTGCATGATCTCAATCACTTCGCGTCGATGCCCCAGGATGAGCGCGACAACATTATCGGGCGACGCCTCAGTGATAACGAGGAGCTTGATGACGCCCCGGTTTCAGCGCACGTCAAGCGGACAGCGCAGGAGAGCTTCGATCCTGAGGCCTTCGTCGTTCGACGCTCGATGCCATGGGCGGATTCGAGCGGGGAAGGCCTGATGTTTGTGGCATTCGGAAAATCTCTCGACGCCTTCGAGGCCCAACTCAGAAGGATGACCGGTCAGGAAGACGATATCATCGACGGCCTGTTCCGCTTCTCGCGACCGGTTAGCGGGAGCTATTTCTGGTGCCCGCCTGTAACGGACGGACATCTCGACTTCACCGCTATCGCTATTTGACGATATTGTAACGAAGACGTCATATGATCAGTCCAATTGCAGTTCTTGGTGTTTCCATTGCCCTCCAGATTATTGCAGCAGCCATGGCGCTTCGCCTCATCTGGATTACCGGAAAGTGGCCTGCATGGACGTTCATTTCCATCGCCCTGACGCTGATGGGGGTACGACGGGCGATTACACTTTACCATGTCGTGACTGACGACTTTGCAACATCGATCAATATGCCAGCGGAGCTGATTGCCCTCGGTATTTCCGCTTTGATGGTGCTCGGTGTTCTTTTTATTGGTCCCGTTTTCAAACGCGTGCGCCGGACAGAGATCAAGCTCCGGGAAAATCAGGAGCGTTTCAGGGAATTTGCGGAATCGGCCTCTGACTGGCTGTGGGAAACGGACCCTGAAGGGCGGATGGTTTGGGAGTCCGATAGCGAGGGTGTCAAGGTCGGCCATATATTCGCACAATTTTTTGGCAGGACCCGAGAGGAAATTGCCAACAACCTCATGACGGATGAAGACTGGCTCCCCTATCGACAGGCCTTGCGGGACCATACGGAAATCAGGAAATTCGAGTGCTGTTTTCCCGGGCGGAGCGGGGAAATCCATTTTGCGTTGATCGATGGAAAGGCCCGTTTCGACGAGACCGGTGTGTATTTGGGCCACCGGGGCACCGCGTCCGATATCACTGCGCAAAAGCAAGCAGAGGGTGCGCTGCAAACGGCTCTGGCGGATGCGGAACGGGCGAATACTGCAAAATCCGAGTTCCTCGCCACCATGAGTCACGAGTTTCGTACGCCTCTGAACGCAATACTGGGATTTAGTGAGATGCTGCGGGCTCAGTATTTCGGCCCCCTGGGGTCCGATAATTATCGGGAGTACGCCCACGATATTCACACCAGCGGCGCGCACATGTTAACCCTGATAAACGATATCCTCGATATCTC
>JAJFIE010000396.1 GCA_021775275.1 Rhodospirillales bacterium
GAATGCCGACGGATACGGGCCTCAGGATGTTTGTCGACGGATTATTGGAAATCGGCAATCTGACAGCGACCGAACGGGAAAGCATCGAAGGCAAATGCGCCGCGACCGGCAACAGTATGCGCGGCATGCTGGAAGAAGCAACGAAGGCGCTGTCCGGCCTCTCTGGATGCGCGGGACTGGTCATGGCGCCAAAGACAGACAAGCCCCTGCGCCACATTGAATTCGTCAATCTCAGCCCCGGTCGTGCACTCGTTGTCATGGTGACCGAGAATGGCGTTGTCGAGAATCGCGTTATTGAAACCCCGCCGGGCCTACCCGCGTCTGCGCTGATCGAGGCGACCAACTATCTGAGCGCCCATCTGGTTGGGCGGACTATTGCGGAAGCCTATGATGAAATCATGGTCGACCTGGAAGACCACCAGCTTCATCTCGACGCGTTGACAACCCGCGTTGTTGAAAGTGGCCTCGCCAGCTGGACTGGCGATACAGGCAATGGCGGCACCCTGATTGTTCGCGGGCAGGCCAATTTGCTGGAAGACGTCAGCGCCAATGTTGATCTTGATCAGATCCGCGCCCTGTTTACGGCGCTCGAACGCAAAGAGACCATGCTCAAGCTGTTGTCACTTGCCGACACGGCGGACGGCGTGCAGATTTTCATCGGGGCATCAAACAACCTGTTTAACCTGACCGGCTGTTCCGTCATCGTCAGCCCCTACCAGGACAGCCGGGAGCAAATCGTCGGCGCCATTGGCGTTATTGGTCCCACGCGCATGAATTATGCGCGGATCATTCCGATTGTGGATTACACTGCCAAATTGATTGGCAAGTTCGTCGGCTAGATATACAACCACACAAATTTCTCGCCATAGGAGTTTCGACCACACATGTCCGACATGCCTGAAACGACGGAAACTGAAGAACCGTCTGCTGAAGAAAACGTTACGGAAACCGTAAACGAAACGGACGATGTGTCCGATGCGGGCCCGTCCGCCGGTGATGAAAACACTGCCGAGGCAGAAACCGATGTGTCGGGTTCTGAATCTGCGGCGCCGTCAGAAACACCGGAAGAGCAGATTGCCAGACTGGAAGCGGAAGTCGGCTCCCTGAATGATCGCTTACTGCGCGCCATGGCAGAGACAGAGAATATCCGCCGCCGGTCCCAGCGCGACAAGCAGGATACGGCCCGCTATGCCATCGCCAATTTCGCCCGCGACACCCTCGCTGTCGCTGACAATCTGGGCCGCGCCCTTGGCAGCGTGGATGAGGCCGCGCGCAAGGAGAATGGCGTCATTGAGAACCTGATGATCGGCGTGGAGTTGACGGAACGCGAACTGACGGCGGCCATGGGTCGCGTTGGGGTCACCCGCATGGAGCCGTTGGGCTCCCGTTTTGATCCCAATGTGCACGAGGCCATGTTTGAATATGACGATCCCAGCCAACCGGCAGGAACTGTCGGTCAGGTCATTGAGCCGGGCTATATGATTCATGACCGCGCGTTACGACCGGCCAAGGTCGGCATTACCAAAGGCGGACCAAAAGTCGATCCTGCACAAGCGGTCGCAGCCGAGGCAGACCCTTCATCTGACTCCACCGGGGCCACCGCCTACGAAGCAACAGGTGGCGAACCAGGCGGCAAGATTGACGAAGAATTGTAGACAATGCGCCTTACCATACGTGTTAATGCCGGAAACCAGGACCAATACCCGGACTCACCGGCTTTATGCGTGGAACGAATCATGTCGGGTTTCGGTTGCGGTAATCGCATCGCCCACATATATAACGGCCCGGACAGGCGTGTTAGCGGTTTAGCCAATACGCCATTTGTAGAATTCAACAGGTAAGGCGATAAAGTCCTGCCGTTGATCGGGGCCCCAACAAACGCAGTGCTTTCCAAGGCTGCGCAGCGACAATGCAAATGGGGTCGCCAAAAAGAAAGGAAATGAAATGAGCAAGGTTCTCGGTATCGATCTCGGTACAACAAACTCCTGCATGGCCATCATGGATGGCGCGGATGCAAAAGTTATTGAAAATGCGGAAGGCGCACGCACGACCCCTTCCATGGTTGCATTTTCTGAAAACAGTGAACGCCTTGTCGGCCAGCCTGCGAAACGACAGGCCGTCACCAACCCGGAAAATACGCTGTTCGCCATCAAGCGCCTGATTGGCCGCCGGTTTGATGATCCCATCACCAAGAAAGATCAAAAAATTGTCCCCTACAAGATTGTCGAGGGCGACAATGGTGATGCGTGGGTCGAGGCCAGCGGCGACAAGTATTCCCCGTCTGAGATTTCGAGCTTT
Organism: Rhodospirillales bacterium; assembly: GCA_021775275.1. Taxonomy (GTDB): domain Bacteria; phylum Pseudomonadota; class Alphaproteobacteria; order Rhodospirillales; family Casp-alpha2; genus JAJFIE01. Next base: position 2,299 of record JAJFIE010000396.1, read on the forward strand.
ATTCTCCGCAAAATGAAGGAAACCGCCGAAAGCTACCTGGGCGAAGATGTCTCGCAGGCGGTTATCACGGTTCCGGCCTATTTCAATGATTCCCAGCGCCAGGCGACCAAGGATGCCGGCAAGATCGCCGGCCTTGACGTGCTGCGTATTATCAATGAGCCAACGGCTGCCGCACTGGCCTATGGTCTGGAAAAGAAAGAGGCTGGCGTCATCGCGGTTTATGACCTGGGCGGAGGCACCTTCGATATCTCTGTTCTGGAGATCGGCGATGGCGTGTTCGAGGTTAAATCCACCAATGGCGATACGTTCCTCGGCGGTGAGGATTTCGACAACCGGATTGTCGATTATCTGGCCGATGAATTCAAAAAGGAAAACACCATTGACCTGCGTGATGACAAGCTTGCGCTGCAACGCCTGAAAGAGGCGGCGGAAAAAGCCAAAATAGAATTGTCCGCGACCATGCAAACCGAAGTTAATCTACCGTTTATCACAGCGGATCAGAACGGGCCGAAGCACCTGAACATCAAACTGACCCGCGCCAAACTGGAAGCGCTGGTGGAAGATCTGGTGTCGCGCACGGTCGAGCCCTGCCGCAAGGCGCTGAAGGATGCCGGCCTGTCGGCTGGTGAAATCGATGAAGTCATCCTGGTCGGCGGCATGACCCGCATGCCCCAGGTTATCGACACCGTGAAGGAATTCTTTGGCCGCGAGCCCCACAAGGGCGTCAATCCGGATGAGGTCGTCGCCATTGGCGCGGCCATTCAGGGCGGCGTATTGAAGGGTGATGTGAAAGACGTTCTGTTGCTCGATGTGACGCCGCTGTCGCTGGGTATTGAAACCCTGGGCGGCGTGTTCACGCGCCTCATTGAACGCAACACAACAATCCCGACCCGCAAGAGCCAGGTATTCTCCACCGCAGAAGACAACCAGACGGCCGTGACCATCCGCGTGTTCCAGGGCGAACGCGAGATGGCATCGGATAACAAGATTCTGGGACAGTTTGATCTGGTGGGAATTCCGCCGTCTCCACGCGGCGTACCGCAGGTCGAGGTGACCTTCGACATCGATGCTAACGGAATCGTTAATGTGTCCGCCAAGGACAAGGCCACCGGCAAGGAACAGCAGGTCCGCATTCAGGCGTCCGGCGGCCTTTCCGATGAAGATATTGATCAGATGGTGCAGGACGCGGAAGCCCACGCCGATACGGATATCAAGGCCCGGGAATTGGTCGAAGCGCGCAACCACGCGGACGGCCTGCTTCATATGTGCGAGAAAAACCTCGACGAACATGGCGACAAGGTTTCTGTAGAAGACCGCACCGCGATCGAAGACGCTGTTGCAGCTCTGAAAGAGGTCAAAGACGATGATGATGCGGACGATATTAACGCCAAGGCGGAAACGTTGAGTCAGGCTTCCATGAAGCTGGGTGAAGCCATGTACCGCGCCGAACAGGAAGCGTCCGGTGCGTCGGATGGTGCGGATACCGAGGCGGCGGCGGGCTCAGCTGAAGACGCAACGGTTGTCGATGCTGATTTTGAAGAGATCGATCCGGACGAGGACAAGAAGAAGGACGACTAAGTCGTTCTTCTGCTCCGTTGCGTGGCGTCATTAAGGATAGTGAAGCATGGCCAAGGATGACTATTACAACATCCTCGGGGTTGACCGGGATGTCGATGGCGGTG
>JAJFIE010000397.1 GCA_021775275.1 Rhodospirillales bacterium
CGCGACGCCACTCAACGAGATCAAGGCGGGCATGGCCAGGAGCGTGTCGGCAAGAACATCGCGGGCTTCTTCATAGGTTCGGCATTGATCGAACACCTGACGCAACAGATGAACCGGCGGCAGCGCGTCATTTCGCCACATACGGAAGCGGTTCACGCCCCAGTCGAGCCAGCAGGACGGCGTCCACCGGCGCATGGGCGGCTGGTTGATGGCGGCCGAAAACCGGCCCGGCGCGAGGGCCGTGACCACACCGGCAAACCCTGGCCAGGTGATGGAGTCGTAAGCGCCCTCTTCGCCTTCATAGCGCGCCACAACGACATTGCGTCCAAGTTCGTGCAATGGCCAGTCCAGTGTTCGCAAAAGCCGATTGCCCTGCCCCTGAGGATCAGGCCCGACGCCAGCCGTACACGACCATTCGAAGGACATATTGAGCATGAACGCCCCTGATCGACCCACCCGCGCCGCTACCGCCTCAATTTCTTCCCGGTAAGGGTTGTCATTGCGCGCCAGCCAGTATTCGGACAGGCGGTCAGCGACGGAGAGTACGGTGTTGCCGTAGCGCCTTTCCGCGCCGGCGAATATCCGGTTCAGGCGAGCCGGCTGCGCCTCCGCCACCACCACCGGGCCAGCGGCGCCCACCTGCACCAGTGGAATGGTGGGCAATGGCGTCAGATAATGATCGTCACGTGGTTCCATAAGGGGCCCGTAAGGGATCGATAAGTGTGTTCCGTTCAAATTTTCCTGAGCCAAGCAGCTTTCTCTACCGCGCTCAAGGGCTTATGATCCGCCTTCATTCAAATGACAACCGAGCGACGCCATGATCCCACGTTATTCCCGCCCCGAGATGACCGCCATCTGGGAAGCCGCCAACAAGTTCCGCATCTGGTTCGAGATCGAAGCTCATGCCTGTGATGCGCAGGCCGAACTGGGTGTGATTCCGAAAGAAGCGGCGACGGCGGTCTGGGAAAAAGGGAACAAGCCCTATACGCCGGAACGCATCGCCCGCATTGACCAGATCGAGCTGGAAACCAAACACGACGTGATCGCCTTCACCACGGAGCTCGCCGAACAGGTCGGCGCCGAAGACGCCCGCTTCGTTCATCAGGGTATGACCTCGTCGGATGTCCTTGATACCTGTCTGAATGTGCAACTGACCCAGGCCGCCGATCTGTTGCTTGGTGGCATGGACAAGGTGCTGGCGGCGCTGAAAGACCGCGCTCAGGAAACCAAGTTAATGCCCACCATGGGTCGCAGTCACGGCATCCATGCGGAACCCACCACCATGGGCCTGAAGTTCGCGCGCTTTTATGCGGAATTTCAGCGCGGGCGGGCGCGGCTGGTGAATGCCCGGGCCGACATCGCCACATGCGCCATTTCCGGCGCCGTCGGCACCTTCGCTAACATCGATCCCCGGGTCGAGGAATATGTGGCCGAAAAAATGGCCCTGACGCCGGAGCCGATTTCGACCCAGGTCGTTCCGCGTGACCGCCATGCCGGTTTCTTTGCGACGCTGGGCGTCATCGCCAGTAGCGTGGAAAACGTCGCCATCGAAATCCGCCACATGCAGCGCACCGAAGTCCGTGAAGCGCAGGAATATTTCGCGCCGGGACAAAAAGGCTCCAGCGCCATGCCCCACAAGCGCAACCCGATTTTAACCGAAAACCTGACCGGCCTCGCCCGCATTGTGCGTTCCGCCGTGGTGCCCGCACTGGAAAACGTGGCCCTGTGGCACGAACGTGATATCTCGCATTCTTCGGTGGAACGCATGATCGGCCCGGACGCCACGGTGACGCTGGATTTTGCCCTCAATCGCCTGGCCAGCGTGATCGCCAGACTGGTGGTCTATCCGGAAAACATGGCCCGGCACATGAACGAGTTTGGCGGCATCCATGACGCCCAGCGGGTGCTGCTGTTCCTGACCCAGAATGGAGTCTCAAGGGAAGACGCCTACAAGATCGTCCAGCGCAACGCCATGCGGGTGTGGAAAAGCTTCGGCATTGATCCCGACAACCCGGATGCGGCGGCGGAACTGGATGATCTGGACCGCGAGGCCGCCGACCACGACAACCGCCTGTTTTTCTTCCTGTCCAAGGACGAGGGGCTGGCCGGAGTGATCAATCCGGATGACCTTGGCGCGCTGCTGGATGAGGATTCCATCAGTTATCACACCAAGCATGTGGATACGATTTTCGAGCGCGTATTCGGTGAAAGCTGAGTCAGGAATAAAGGAAGGGTCGTCGTCATGACCGATAAACTGACCAATCCCGTCAAGGAAAAGATGGCCCGTGGCGAAGCTGCCTACGGCACGCTGGTCTCCATGCCCAGTCCCAACGTGGTTCAGGTGCTGGCCGCCAGCGGGTTCGACTGGCTGTGGTTCGATCTGGAACACGGCCCCATCCCGTTTGATGCGCTTCACAACATGATCAACGCGACGGCGGTGGGGGACGCTGCCTGCACACCGCTGACCCGCGTCCCGGCAGACGCGTTGTGGAGCGTCAAGCCGGTGCTCGATTCAGGGTCTCTCGGCATTATCTTTCCGTTCGTCGAAAACGCTGAAACCGCCCGGGACGCGGTTGCCGCGACCCGCTATCCACCGGCGGGCAAACGGGGTTTCGGGCCATTTTACGCAGGCTCGCGCTGGGGATTGGGGCTGCGTGAATATGCTGAGCAGGCCGACGACGCCATTCTCCGGGTGATGATGCTGGAAAGCAAAGCCGCCGTGGAAAACGCCGAAGAAATTATGGCGACGGATGGCATTGATGTCGCCTTCCTGGCGCCGTTCGATCTGTCGCAGAGCCTGGGCGTACCGGGTCAGTTCGACAGCGCTATCTATCTGGACGCCCTCGCCCGGCTGGAAGCCGCCACCGAGCAGGCGGGCGTGATCATGGGAACGCTGGTTCTGGATGCGGATACGGCCAAGGCTAAACTGGATCGCGGCTATCGCTTTTTGATGCTGAGCCTCGACGTCGCCTTGCTGGATGGCGCGGCCCGTGGTCTGCTGGATAGCGTGCGGGGATAACGGGCGTTATTTCGACGTTCGCCGTGTCTGGCGCAAGGATTCACCGTACAGTCGCAATGGCGATTTTCCCGCCCAAACCACCCATCCTCCAAGTCATTGATATTCAACAAAATGTAGACATTTGTCTACTTTTGTTCACTTTTTCCCTACCGTCTTATGGAAAATCGCAAAAAGATAAATAGGATCAGGGTGTTAGGCGCGTTTCTTGAAAACACGACGTCTACAAAAGTCTACATTCTGTCTACATTTTTTGTCTACTTTTGTAGACTTTTGTAATTTGCGGGTATTTTCCATGATCTGATCCCGGGGCATTGAATGTTCACCAAGCGCAGATGAACCACCGGGGCACAG
>JAJFIE010000398.1 GCA_021775275.1 Rhodospirillales bacterium
AACGTCATGGTGCCTGTCTGCATCAATGCAGCTTCCAGGGTGTTGATGCCCAGATCCTTACCGGGTTTGGGAACGACGATCAGGTCAGCCAAACGCCCCCATAACCCGACCAGATCAGCCTGTTTGCCCGTCAGTTCGCGCCAGGAAATGGAGACACCATCGCTGCCATCGCCAAAACTGTCAGAGACGGACAGGTTATTCTTGTCGCAATAGGCTTTGAACAGATCGCCAACGCGGTCTTCCTCGGCTCCGGCTTGGGTCTCGGCGGCGCTCAGAATGGTTTTACGCATGGATTCAGTCAACAACACACCGAACGGCAGCATGTCGGCCGGTTTGGCCCGCGCATGAATCACATCGATATGTGCATTGAATCGTATGGCAATCTGTCGGGCATGATCCAGCACGCCTTCGCCTTTGCCATCACCACGTACAGGAAGCAGAATTGTTCGTATGGTCATCGCGCCATCCTTTCTCGTTGTTATATAGTGTCCAGAACAACCAGATCGAGCCGCGATCAGACCGGACATCCCTGTCGCAGGGGAATGCCCGGTCCAGTCATAGAATTAAAAGAGGCCTTCGATCTCGCCCTTCTTGTTCAATTGAATGCTGTTGGCCGCCGGCACCCGCGGCAGACCCGGCATGGTCATGATCTCGCCAGTCACCACCACAATAAACCCGGCGCCAGCCGACAGTCGGACTTCCCGTACGCCGACGGTATGCCCGGACGGCGCACCCTTCAGGGCAGGGTCGGTGGAAAAGCTGTATTGGGTTTTCGCCATACAAACAGGCAACTTACCGTGTCCCTGGGCTTCCCAGTCACTGAGTTGGTTAAGAATTTTCGCATCCGCCGCCACATCCTTGGCGCCATAGATCTTCTTGGCAACCGTTTCGATTTTCTTGATCAGCGGCATGTTGTCGGGATATAGCGGCTTGAACTTGGCTTTGCCACTGTCGACCAGTCCGACCACGTGTTTGGCCAGTTCCTCGGTACCCGCACCGCCGTCTGCCCAATGGCTACAGATAATCGCTTCCGCACCCATCTTCCTGGCGGTAGCACGAACAGCATTCAGCTCTTTTTTCGTATCCAGGCTGAAGGCGTTGATGGCGACAACCACCGGCACGCCGAACTGCTTCACGTTCTTGATATGGCGTTGCAGGTTGACGCAGCCGTTCTTGACGGCGGCGACGTTTTCCTTGCCAAGATCATCCTTGGCAACACCACCGTGCATCTTCAGTGCCCGAACCGTGGCGACGACGACCGTCGCAGAGGGTTTCAGGCCAGCCTTGCGGCATTTGATATCAAAGAACTTCTCGGCGCCCAGATCAGCGCCAAAGCCGGCTTCCGTAACCACATAGTCGGCGAGCTTCAGCGCTGTTTTGGTGGCGACAACCGAGTTACAACCGTGGGCGATGTTGGCGAACGGGCCGCCGTGGATGAATGCCGGGTTGTTCTCCAGCGTCTGCACCAGGTTCGGCATCAACGCATCTTTCAGCAGCACGGACATGGGTCCATGAGCTTTCAGGTCCTTGGCATAGATCGGTTTACGATCCCGGGTGTGGGCGACGACAATATTGCCGATGCGGTTGGTCAGATCGTCCAGGTCCTTGGCGAGACAGAAAATCGCCATGACTTCCGACGCCACGGTGATGTCGAAACCGTCTTCGCGGGCGAACCCGTTACCGACACCGCCCAGAGAATTCGTAATCTGGCGCAGCGCACGGTCATTCATGTCCATAACGCGTTTCCACGCCACACGGCGTGAATCGATACCGAGCTGATTGCCCCAGTAGATGTGGTTATCGATCAGGGCGGACAGCAGATTGTGCGCGATACCGATAGCATGGAAGTCACCCGTGAAATGCAGGTTGATGTCTTCCATGGGAACGACCTGGGCGTAACCGCCGCCGGCGGCGCCACCTTTCATGCCGAAACACGGACCGAGAGACGGTTCCCGCAGACAAACGATGGACTTCTTGCCAATACGGCACAGACCATCATGCAAGCCGACAGAGGTGGTGGTTTTTCCTTCACCCGCAGGGGTTGGCGTGATGGCGGTCACCAGGATCAGCTTGCCGTCACGCTTCTTTTGGACGGAATTGATGAAATCAGTGGTGATCTTGGCTTTTGTCGGGCCGTATTGGAGGAGCGCATCCTCCGGGATTCCGACCTTCGCACCGATTTCTGCAATCGGTTGCATTTTCGCTAGTCGTGCGATTTCAATATCGCTCTTGGGCATCATCTTCTCCCCTGACGCATCAATTTGGATTTTGGAAAAAAAGTTTCCACACAGTAAACACAATAATTCAACGATTTCACCCTTAAATTACACGCGCCGTATGCTTCGTCCCGACATTTCTTTATCAAATAGCGCCGGACTTTATCAATTAGACTCCGACCGGGCCTTCCTTCGATCACATAGTGGTGAATTGTCATGGAAAATGCACGCGCCAGCACCGAGTAGGAGCCAGGCTAAATCATTCACTGTCCGAGAATGGCTCCCTTTGCCAACCCACTGTTTTCAAAATATTCGCCAGCGGAGACCTTGCCCTCGCTCGCGCGAACCCGTTTCACCAGAATCTGTCCACCACTTGTCGCCACGGCAAATCCGCCTTCACTGACCCCCATGACCTCACCCGGTGCACCGCCGGCTTCGGGTAATTTGGCACAGTCGAATATTTTCAACTCATCGCCGTTTACTGTGGTCCATGCGCCAGGTTGCGGGTTGGCGCCACGGATCAGGTTGTAAACCTCGTCAACGGGTTTTGACCAGTCGATCTCTGCATCCGCCTTCTTGCACCAGGACTCATAGGTGGCCTTGCTATGGTCCTGAACGATCTTTGGCGCCTTGCCATCGCGGATCAGATCGATGGCTTCGCACATGGCGTCGATTCCCATGGGGAAAATCTTGTCGAAATAGATCGAGCCCAAAGTATCATCAGGACCGATATCGGTTTCCTTCTGAAGTAGGATTTCTCCTTCATCGAGGCCATCATCCGGCCAAAAAATCGTAAGGCCTGTTTTCGTTGATCCCCAGATAATCGGCCAGTTGATGGAACTGGGCCCCCGGTGGAGCGGCAGTAATGATGGATGGAAACAGATTGAACCGTGGGTCGGGATATTGCGGGCTGCTTCGGGAACAAAAATGATGACGAAGGCCATGACACAGATATCCGCGTTGAGATCGCGCATTTCATCAAGCACGGCCTGATCCTTGAAGTTATCAGGCTGGTAGACGGCAAGGCCCTTTTCCAGCGCAAATTCCTTCACGGGATCAACGGGTTTGCCTTCCTTGTCAGGTGCGCAGTAGACCGCGACAACATCCTCGCCGCGCTCGAGATAGGCCTCGAGGGTCGCCTTGCCGAATGCCTGCTGGCCCATAAGGATGATAC
>JAJFIE010000399.1 GCA_021775275.1 Rhodospirillales bacterium
GCCTATTGGCGCGGCGATTCCAACAACGCCATGCTGCAACGCATCTACGGCACCGCCTGGACCAACGAGAAGGATTTAGCCGCATACCTGCATCGCCTGGAAGAGGCCGAACGCCGCGACCACCGTCGCCTGGGGCGCGAAATGGGTCTGTTCCATTTCCAGGAAGAAGCCGTCGGCATGGTCTTCTGGCACCACAAAGGCTGGACCCTGTATCGCGAGTTGCAGAATTACATGCGGCGCAAATTGGACGCCGCCGGTTATGTCGAGGTCAACACGCCGCAAATGGTTGACCGCGCCCTATGGGAGAATTCCGGTCATTGGGATAAGTTTCGCGAGCACATGTTCATTTCCGAATCGGAAGACCGGGTGCTTGCCATCAAACCCATGAACTGCCCCTGCCATGTGCAGATTTTCCGCCAGGGCATCAAGAGCTACCGTGACCTGCCCATCCGCATGGCGGAATTCGGCGCGTGCCATCGCAACGAGCCTTCCGGCGCGTTGCACGGCATCATGCGGGTGCGGGCCTTCACCCAGGACGACGCACATATTTTTTGCACGGAAGACCAGATCACCTCGGAAACCAAGATTTTCTGCGATTTGCTGCTGAGCATCTACAAGGATTTCGGTTTTGAAGACGTGGTGGTGAAATTTTCCGACCGCCCCGAGGTTCGCGCCGGCGAGGACGCGACCTGGGACAAGGCCGAAAAGGCGTTGATCGAAGCCACCGCCGCCGCCGGTCTGGAAACCACCCACAATCCGGGCGAGGGCGCGTTCTATGGCCCGAAACTGGAGTTTGTGTTGCGTGACGCCATCGGACGGGACTGGCAATGCGGCACCCTGCAGGTGGATTTCGTGCTGCCGGAACGGCTGGACGCCAATTATATTGGTGAAGACGGGGAAAAACACCGCCCGGTTATGCTTCACCGCGCCATTCTTGGCTCCTTCGAGCGGTTTCTTGGCATCCTGATCGAAAACTTCGCCGGGCGCTTCCCGCTATGGCTGGCGCCGGTCCAGGTGGTTGTCGCCTCGATCACCAACGATTTCGATGATTATGCCCGCAAGGTTGCCGATGCCTTGCAGCGCGCCGGTATCCGCACCGAACTGGACCTGCGCAACGAGAAAATCAATTACAAGGTCCGCGAACACAGCCATGCCAAGGTGCCCGCCATGCTGGTTGTTGGCGGGCGCGAGGCCGAAGAAGGCACCGTCGCCATCCGGCGACTTGGCGGCAAGGATCAAGAAGTGGTTGCGCTGGAAGAAGCAGTTGCTAGACTTCGCTCTGAAGCCCGCCCGCCTGATATGTCACATGACATGATGGACGGATAAAAGGCCGACAACCATCCGAAATAACAGAATAACCCGGAACAACAGATAAAGAGGATTGAGCTATAGCCAGACCCCCGATGAACCAGACGCCATCCCGTGACGGGCCACGCGTCAACGAACAGATTTCCATTCCTGAAGTCCGCGTGGTGGACGCCGATGGCGAAATGGTTGGCGTCATCTCGACCCAGGAAGGCATCGAAATGGCCGCCGAAGTCGGCCTGGACCTGGTAGAGGTGTCTCCGAACGCCGATCCTCCCGTCTGCAAGATTCTCGATTACGGCAAGTACAAGTACGAAGCCCAGAAAAAGGCCAATGAAGCCCGGAAAAAGCAGAAAGTCATTCTGATCAAGGAGATCAAGATGCGACCGGGCATTGATGAGCATGACTATCAGGTCAAGATGCGCAACGTGCGACGTTTCATCGACGACGGCGACAAGGTCAAGATGACCATCCGGTTCCGGGGGCGCGAAATGGCTCACCAGAACCTGGGCATGGACGTTTTGCACCGGGTGCGCGACGAAATGGAAGAACTGGCCAAAGTCGAGCAGTTTCCGAGGTCGGAGGGCCGCATGATGACCATGGTGCTGGCGCCGAAATAGGCTTTGCCGGATGGTTGTTAAGGCGGTTAATTCCACGCCCTGAAATTCAGGCGTATTATCCACCTCAACGCCTTGCATTTCCCCCGTTGAGTCGCTATAACCCGGCCCTTCGCCGGATATCCGGCCCGAGCAGCATGGCGGGGCATGCCTGGCTGCTCAAAAAAGCGACCCCATCGGCTCCACATGGATTTGTTGGAGCCGACATTTCGAAAGGATAGCAAAATGCCCAAAATGAAAACAAAATCGAGCGCTAAAAAGCGCTTCCGCCTCACGGCAAGTGGCAAAGTACGAGCAAATTTTGCCGGCAAGCAACACGGCATGAGCAAGCGCTCGCAAAAAATGATTCGCACGGCACGCGGCACCCATATCCTTAGTGATCAGGACGCGAAGATCGTGAAATCCTATATGCCCTATTCGTGAGGAGACCCTAAGATATGGCACGCGTAAAACGGGGCGTCACTTCCCACGCCCGTCACAAAAAAGTTCTCAAATTAGCCCGTGGTTACCGCGGCCGGAGCAACTCAAGCTTCCGGGTCGCGCTGCAAAGTGTTGAAAAAGCACTGCAGTACGCCTACCGCGACCGGCGCGTCAAAAAGCGTTCGTTCCGCAGCCTGTGGATTCAACGCATCAACGCCGGCGCCCGTGAACACGGCTTGACCTATTCGCAATTCATGAATGGCCTTTCGCGGGCTGGCATCGAAATCGACCGCAAGGTTCTTTCCGATCTGGCCTTGCGCGAACCGGACGCCTTTAAATCCCTGGTCGATCAGGCGCAGGCGGCTCTCGCGCAGACGGCGTAAGCCAGACATACCTCCATATTTTGTGGAATTTTGGTACGGGAGCCGCCCCGGAGATATTCTCCGGGCGGCTTTCGTCATTACAAATACTCCAGAGGACGAGAATGGAAGACCTAGACTCCTTGCGATCGGAATTGATGACCAGCGTCGAAGGCGCTGCGTCCATTGACGACCTGGAAGCCATTCGCGTCGCCGAAATGGGAAAGAAGGGCCGCATCACAGCGATGATGAAGGGGCTGGGGAATTTAGATCCCGAAACCCGGAAGGCCGCCGGGCAGAACCTGAACAAACTGAAATCCGACGTCGCCGACGCCCTTGAGACCCGGAAATCCGAAATGGCGGACAGTGAGCTGGATGCCCGTCTGATGGACGAACGCATGGATATGACACTGCCCCCGCGTCCGGAAGAGGAAGGGCGTATTCATCCGATCAGCCAGACCATCGAAGAGGTCGTGGCGATCCTGGGCGAGATGGGGTTTTCCGTTATCGAAGGTCCGGACATAGAGGACGACTGGCATAACTTCACGGCGCTGAATATTCCGCCTGATCATCCGGCCAGGCAGGAGCATGATACCTTTTATCTGCCGGGCAACGGCGGCGACGAACGGCTGGTGCTGCGCACCCATACGTCACCGGTTCAGATCCGGACCATGGAAAGCGGCGAACCGCCGTTCCGGATCATCGTTCCGGGGCGCACCTATCGTTGCGACTATGACGCGACCCACTCGCCCATGTTCCATCAGGTAGAGGGTCTCGTTGTCGACAGGGAGACCCACATGGGTCACCTGAAAGGCTGTCTGATTGAATTCTGCCGGGCGTTCTTTGGCGTTGATGACCTGCCTGCCCGGTTCCGCCCCAGCTACTTCCCCTTCACCGAACCATCCGCAGAGATGGATATCGGCTGTACCCGTGAAGGCGGAGGCTTGCGTATCGGCCATGGCGACGACTGGCTGGAAATCCTCGGTTGCGGCATGGTGAACCCGAAGGTTCTGGAAAACTGCGGTATTGATTCCTCAGTATACCAGGGCTTCGCCTTTGGCATTGGCATTGAGCGTATGGCCATGCTGAAGTACGGCATCCCTGATTTACGCACGTTCTACGAATCAGACCTGCGCTGGCTGCGCCACTACGGTTTCTCACCCCTGAACGTTCCTTCCATGGTGGGAGGATTAAACCAATGAAGTTCACCCTCGGTTGGCTGAAAGAATTTCTCGATACGGACGCGACCCTTGATGAGGTCGTCGACCGCCTGACCATGGTCGGGCTTGAGGTCGAAGGTGTCGAAGATCGCGCCACCGGTCTGGAAGAATTCGTCATCGCCCATGTGACGGAAGCGGTCCAGCACCCGGACGCGGATCGCCTGCGGGTCTGCACGGTAGACTTTGGCGGAGATGAGCCGGTGCAGGTTGTCTGTGGCGCACCCAATGCGCGGACCGGCATGAAGGGGGTCTTTGCACGGTCAGGTCTACACATTCCCGGGACCGGCATCACCCTGAAAAAGGCTGAGATTCGCGGTGTGGAAAGCAACGGCATGTTGCTGTCCGAACGGGAAATGGGCCTGAGCGACGAACATGACGGCATCATTGATCTGGATGCTGACAGCCCTGTCGGCACCCCTGCCGTCGCGGTCATGGGCCTGGATGATCCGGTCATTGAAATCGCCATAACCCCCAACCGGGGCGACTGCCTGGGTGTTCGCGGCATTGCCCGTGATCTGGCGGCATCCGGTCTCGGGGCACTAAAACCGTTGAATGCAAACCCCGTTCCCGGCGCATTAGACAGCCCTATCAAGGTCCATCTGGATTTTGAAACGGATACGGCGGATGCCTGTCCTTACTTCGTCGGACGTTATGTACGCGGGGTAACAAACGGTGAAAGCCCCAAATGGCTAAAAGATCGCCTGATCGCCATCGGTTTGCGTCCCATCTCGGCGCTGGTCGACATCACCAATCTGATGACGGTCGGCTACAATCGCCCGCTCCACGTATTTGATGCCGACAAGGTTGAGGGTGATATCCATGTTCGTCTGGCCACGCCCGGCGAGACCCTGCTGGCGCTGGACGGTAAGGAATATACGCTCGACGACGCCATGACCGTCATTGGCGATGATACCCATGCCGAGGCGCTGGGCGGGGTCATGGGTGGCGAGGAGTCCGGTTGCACGGAGACCACCGTCAATGTGTTTGTTGAGTCAGCCTATTTCGATCCCATCCGCACGGCAAAAACCGGACGCAAGCTGAACCTGATGTCCGACGCCCGGTACCGGTTTGAACGCGGCATCGACCCGGAATTCCTGATCGATGGAATGGAGATTGCGACGCGCCTGATACAGGACCTGTGCGGCGGTGAGGTATCGGAAAACGTCATTGCCGGTGCGCCCCCTGTCTGGCAACGGTCCATTGATCTGCGCCTTGACCGCGTTCGCACCCTTGGTGGCGTTGAAATTGCCGCCGATGAGTGCATCCGTATCCTCGAAGTGCTTGGCTTTACCGTGGCGCGTGATGGCGACACCCTGAAAACCGAAGCGCCGGCATGGCGGAGCGATATCGTCGATGAAGCCTGTCTGGTTGAGGAAATCATCCGCGTTAACGGATACGACAAAATCCCCGCTGTACCGTTCATCAATGATCATAACCTGCCTCATACATCCTATTCGTCTTTCCAACGCCGCCGGGCGTCGGTTCGCAGGCGGGCAGCGACCCGTGGTCTGGTCGAAGCCGTAACCTATTCCTTTCTGCCCGGCGCCCAAGCCGACCTGTTTGGCGGGGTGCCGGACGGTTTGCGGCTGATCAATCCCATCAGCAGTGATCTGGACGTCATGCGCCCGTCGCTGTTGCCCAATCTGATTGCCGCGACAGGACGGAATTCCGACAAAGGCGTGCCCAATGGCGCTTTGTTCGAAGTGGGGCCGGTGTTCCACGGTGAGACGCCAGGGGAGCAATCACAGATACTGGCTGGCATACGTTGCGGCGACATGCAGGTGCGGAGCTGGGTTGGTCCGGCGCGTAGTGTTGACGCCTTCGACGCCAAGGCCGATGCTCTGGCCCTGCTCGACGACCTGGGCGCACCGACGCCCAGGTTACAGGTCTTCACCGAAGCGCCCCACTGGTATCATCCAGGCCGTTCCGGGGAGTTACGACTTGGCCCCAAGACGACGCTGGCGCGCTTTGGCGAGGTCCATCCCGGCGTGCTGCGCAAGATGGGTGTAAAAGGTCCTGTGGTGGCGTTTGAGATTCTACTGGAGAACCTGCCAGAGCCGAAAACTAGAAAAAGCGCCGCGAAACCACATCTCGAGCTGCCGAACCTGCATCCCGTTGAACGTGATTTCGCTTTTGTGGTTTCAAGCGACACCCCGGCCGAAAAAGTCCTCGGCGCAGCGCGCGGTGCGGACAAGGCCTTGATTGCCGATGTGCGCCTGTTTGATGTGTTTGAAGGGGGCAATCTGGAAAACGGGATGAAATCCGTCGCGATTAATGTCATCCTGCAACCCAGTGAAAAAACCCTGACGGATGCGGAGATTGAAGAAATTGCCGCCAGGGTCGTCGAACGGGTTCAGTCCACAACGGGTGGAAGCTTGCGTACCTGAGCCCGGCCTGAACCAGAGTGGTTTTGCCAACGGGGATTGGTATGGAACGAAAGACCTATGCGTCGGGGGATTGTATCTTTCTTGAAGGCGAGCCCGCCGACTGCGCCTATCTTATCGAGGAAGGCTCGGTAGAACTCACCAAACGCAAAGATACCGACGCCGTCATCATTAGCGTGGTGGAAAAAGGTGAAATGATCGGGGAAATGGCGCTCATTGATGCCGGGCCACGCAGCCTGTCCGCCCGCTGTCCCGTAAAAACCACCGTACTTGTGATACCGAAAGACGAATTCGATCACCGCCTTGACGCCATTGACCCGGTTTTCCAGCGTATCCTCCTGATCCTGATCCGACGGCTCCGCGATCAGACACAGGCCACCACGGATAAATCTACGGCCAACCGGTGATGAGCGGGAATCTTGAAAGGCCGAAACTTGGAGGGTCAACGCCTGGATTAATAGAGGGGCGCTGTGGAACGTAAGACATACTCACCGGGCGACCGTATTTTTGTCGAAGGCGAGCCTGCGGAATGCGCTTTCCTCGTCGAAGAAGGGAAAGTCGAGCTGTCTAAACGCAAAGACGATGATGCCGTCGTCATTGGTTACGCGGTAAAAGGTGAAATGCTCGGCGAAATGGCGCTCATCGACTCATCAATGCGCAGCGCTACTGCCCGCTGTACGGAGGAAGTCGCGGTTATGGTGGTGCCGAAAGACGAGTTTGACCGCCGTCTCAGCTCCGCCGACCCGGTCATACGGCGTCTCTTGCAGCAAGTAATCCGCCGGTTACGGGATCAAACCCAGGCCACCATGGATAAATCGACGGTTATCCGTTGATTGTGGAAAGTCCCGGGAAAGTGAACAAGCCAGGATTGGTCAGCAATGACATACGACGATTTCAATGATTTTTGCAGCTCTCTTGCGGCAACGACCCATGTGGTTCAATGGGGCGGCGCCCACGTCTGGAAGGTCGGGGGCAAGGTGTTCGGGATCGGCGGGTGGGCCGATGATGGACAGGCCGGAATAACGTTCAAGGTCTCTGACATTGCCTTTGAGGTTCTGAAGGATCAACCGGGTCTGCGCCCCGCTCCTTATCTGGCTTCCCGTGGTATGAAATGGATTCAGCATTACTGTGAGCCGGGATTATCCGATACCGAGTTGCAGGACTACCTACAGACCTCTCACCATATTGTGTCGAGGGGCCTGACAAAGAAAAAACGGAAAGAACTGAATCTGGATTGACGTCGGAGGGCGTTGTTAAACTGATTGAGAAGCTGGTTTTCCGATTATTTGCTCGCTTCTTTCTGAATCTGTTTCAGTTTTTCAATGCCTTCCTTCATTTCCGCCATAATGAATTCGGATCGTTTTGTTGGGCCGCCCGTATTCCGGTCCGGAAAATGATGCCGCCACGCATCCATCTTGACCGTCAGGGCGCATAAGGACCCGCCGATGACCTTGTGGTAGCTCTGGATCAGGTCTTTGACTTCGCGAAAACGATCCGCGCTCAACCCCTCCCACATGTCCTGCGTGTTTCTTTCAAATGTTTCGAGACGTCCACCGATTGCCGTAAGAAGGTTTGTAATTGCGGATTCCACCTGACGGCAGGTTTCCATAAGCATGGCATTGTTCTTGAACTGATAGCTCTGTTTCAGGTCATCAATGGATAAAGAAAACTCGTCAATCATTGGTTCAATCTGGTCCATACAGCTCCGGTAGTACGACAGCGAGAGAAATACGTCGCCGAAGTCTTCAAGAAAATGAGGGACTTCCGTGATTTCTATTTGCAGTTCCTGCGCCATGGTTTCCAGACGTGTCCGGACCTTGTTTATATCCGGGTCGGACAATAAACCGACCATGTCTTCAAAGCTGTTGATCTTGATATCTTCACCGCCAAAAATCCTTGCGACCAGTGGCTCGGTGAACGTCTTCATATATCTTGTCAATTCCGATTTCTTGGCACCGGACAATTCAAGGGCGCTGATATCATTCACATTGATGCCAAGCTCGCGGAGCGAGATTCGCAGACTGTAAACATCGTAGCTATGAAGGCGTCCAAGTTTTCTCAGCAACAGCAAGTCTTGCGGCGGCTCACTGAGGGACCACCGGAACTCTGCATGCATATGTTCAATCTCGAGTTGTCCGCTGCCGACATCGTCGCCACGAAACATCTCAACAACGCTTTGAAGCCGATTGTTCTTGATCAGGCGGGCGTCCTGGAGTCCACGCGTCTCGATATTCAGCATTGCCAAAGGCAGGATGTGTAAAGAGTCACGATCCAGATCAGAAATTCCGCTTCCCGCATCACCAGTCATTTACCGCAACCTTATGTGAGAAAGACAGATCAGAGTTTGAACTTCTCCACGTGTGAACAGCAAGGCGAAACGCACTTTTCCCGGGATACTTTCATGCTTGTCTCTTGAAATATGATCATTCGCACCGAACAATCAACCCTGCACCGTATAAACCTCGGTAGGTTTGCTGCGACCCCGGACCACCACTTCACCTGCGCGGTCGCAAGGAAACGCGTCCTTCACCTGATCCCAGGTCGAACGGGAAATCAGAACATATGTTCCGTATTCCTTGTTCAGTTGTTCCAGGCGCGCCGCGACATTCACCTCGTCACCATGCACGGTGAAGATCAGTTGCTGGGCCGCGCCCACGGCACCGACGGTCATTTCACCCGTATTGACGCCGCAACGGGTTTTCAGAAAAACATCGTTTCCAAAAGTTCTTTCCTGCGTGAGAGTGCGAATGTCCAGGGCCGTCCGAACCGCGCTGGCGGCATGATTTTCATCAGGACTGACCGTGTTGAAAGTAATCACCATGGCATCGCCTTGATATTGGGTGATAACACCACCATGAGCGTGAACAACTTCATAAACAGCGCCGAAATAGTCGTTCAGGGTAGCAACCAGTTCCTGTGGCGTCATTTTTTCCGAAAATGTCGAGAATCCTTCAATATCCGTAAACAGCACTGTTGCGATTTTGGATTCGCCATCACCGGGTTGAATGGAATGTTCGGCCTGGGTGATATGATCAGCGATTTCCTGTGGAACGAAACGCGACAGATCCCGGGCGGCGCTCTGGGTGATGGCCGCTTGTCGCATCATGCGCTCACCGCGATAGATGGCGAGGGCAAGCACCAGTGTCACCAGAGCAATGGACAGCAACTTGTCTACCTCTGCGCCGATCAAAATGCTGTTCGATGTCAGGTACTGCACATAGTCACGCGTGATCATGGGGTCCTGAGGATCGGAATAGACCACATAAAGGACAAGTATCAGCCAGCCAACCAGCGCTGCCGCTCCGGCCATCAGGACGTAGCGAGAATCAAACCTCAGCGCACGCAAGGCGATGAAAATGAACACATACAGCATGGTCGGCGCCTTCAGATAGAAAGACGCCGGTTGCTCATACTGGATATGGAAACTCCAGATCAGCACCATGAGCAGCCCCATGTCCATGACAATGGAAATCATCAACAGCCATCTCGGCACCGCGCCGCGATAGGCCGCCGCAAGCCGCACAACGGTGAACAGGAAATACAGGCCCAACGCCCAGGGAACGCTCTGAAACGAATCGGGAGCGGATGTTTTTGGCGCCAGGATATACAGAGCGCCAAACGTCATCACCAGTGTCAGCTGAATCCAGCCCACCAGTATTTCACTCTTGTTTTGCTGTTCGGAAACGGTCGCTTGAATACGTTCGGGCAAATTCCCTTCGGAAGGCGGGCCAAAGACAAACCTCTTCAACCGCCCGATTGCCGTTGTATCATTATAGGGTATGCCCGGTCCCTCGACTGACATGCTGCTACTGTCCGTTCTGTCCGACCATCAACATCCGACGACAGAACTTGTACAACCCATGCCTGATTATGGAAAGGCTATGGGGTGATTCCTGCGTAAAGGTCACACAGAATTGAAGTTAAAGCTGACGCGCGTGCGTCAATAGGATGATGGAGGGAAAACCAGCAGGGCAGGTCGGGAGGCCCGCCGCCACCGAAGCAGACGCGCCACACCATTCAGGTAACGGATGAGAGGTGACACGGGCGGCTCCTGAATTTGGTTTGGGCTTGATCTGAAAACAATGTTCATTGAACAGATCAGGAAACTAGCGCCATGCATCTGTGATCGCTGTGACAACGATCACAACAAAAGAAACAAATGTTGAACTTCTTCGAATAACGCCGCCTGGCTCGGCTGTCAGTTTTTGCCTGCCGCCTGACTTTTGCCCAAGGCCCGGCGAACAGCAGCAAGCTGCTTATCCACCGAAACGTCAAGAAATGACGTGATCTCCAACTCACGATCCTCATAGGGACTGGCGTCCGGTTTCTCCCGGACCCAGTCAGCAACGGCCTCGTCACGCTGGTTGATCAGTGATGATATCTGCGGTCGGAACAGGCGCACCATCCCGGTGATCCAGATATTGACCGGCCACGAAGGGTACGCATGATCCATTTCGAACACATCCATAATGCGTAGTACGTCTTCACAGGCGTACCAGGTCTCGCCCGTCACCCACCGGTTGGTCGTGAACAGGCGAATGGGGTAACCCTGCCGGTCCATTGACACCCCGATCAGATGGGTCAGTTCATCATTGGGCGCGTCGAGTTTTTTATAGTCCGATACTGGCGCGGGCCTGATTCCCTTTGGCATCCCCTTGGGTCGCACGAAGGTATGAAAATGTCCGTTTTCCGGACCATAGATGGCGACACGCGTTTCGGGGGGGTGCGCGTGGTAGTAATACTGCGAGCAGGTTTCCCGGTCGTAGACGTCGCCCTTGGGGTAGTGATCCCATTCAAAGAAATCGCCCTGGCCTTTGAGGACTTCTGCGACAACGTTTGTGTTGCCCTTGCGCAACACACGATAGCACTCGCGAATCTGCTCGCCGGCAACGACCATCTTCGCAAGTTCTTCCACGCCCAGATCAGCCAGGTAATTCACAGCCATCTTCACCACCCATGTTGGCTCTAGACTAATCGTGTCCGGCGACGAATCAAGAAGGATTCGCGGCAGAAAAAACGGCAGCTGACGAGAGCAACTGCCGTATCAAGGAAACATCCGAAATTCCCGGAGAGCGAGGGGCCCAAATCCATCTTGAAAATTCGGTGGAAAGGGCGCCTCGCGGAGGGGTCGTTACTTCCGGTCTTCTTCGGGCAGGAACATCATAAAGTCCTGATCTTCCGCCACCGAAGAATGGCAATCATTGCAGAAGGCGACGGCCTTTGAATTCTTGCCATTTGTGGTGCCCACGACCTTACCGTTTGGCATGATCAGGGTATAGCGCCAGTCACCAGAATCCTTGGCAAACCCGGTGCCCATTTTTTCCATCACAAACAACGGACCGATGGAGACTTTCCCGTTAGGTTTAACAACGAAGCTATCCTTTGCCAGGGTTGTCCCCAAAGGCATGGTGCCGGAGTCTTCGTATTTGGCGTACCGGTAGTCGCCATGGGAGTCGACGTAGTTATTGACGTACCGTCCACCATGAGTACCCGACTGATAGGGCGTCTTGGCCACATTCAGCCAACCTTGATAGCCCTTGACCGATTTCCAGCCAGATTTGGCATAGGCCGCGTTCATTTCACCCTTCAGGCATTCATAGACGCCTGCCGCTTCGCAAGGGCTGATGTCCGCCACCGCGCCACCGCCACAGGGGTTACAGGGATTGCAGGCGCCTGCCGCACAGGGATTGCACGGGTTGCACACGCTCGCTGCACAAGGATTACACGGGTTGCACGCGCTCGCCGCACAGGGATTGCATGGATTACAAGCACTCGCTGCACAAGGATTGCACGGGTTGCAAGGATTGCCGCCGCCGACCAACCTCGGCACCACACACTTGGTGGAAAACGAACCGCCCGCCGCACAC